>JAJZIF010000527.1 GCA_021810735.1 Acidobacteriota bacterium | reverse complement strand
AAACAGCTGGTGCGGGAGCTGGGACTGGGCGGTGGGCGCGAGCGTCGACTGCTGCTGGAACAGCTCGACCGCCTGACGGCCAGCGGTCAACTGGTGAAGCTCGACCGCGAATTCTGGGCTGTGGCCTCCGCAGCGCGCAAGCGCAACAACTGGGTCAGCGGACGTCTCGATCTGCATCGGGATGGCTATGGCTTTGTGCGGCCGGAGACCCGCGAAAAAATCGGCGAAGAAGATATTTTTATCCCTCCCGACAGCCTGGAAAGCGCCATGCAGGGCGACCTGGTGCTGGTAGAACTAGCGCCTCCGAAGGGAGATGGCCGCCGCTCCGGGCGCATTTTGCGGGTTCTAGAGCGACACAATCCGACCGTGGTGGGCATTTTTCATTATGCGAATGCGGGTCGCTTGCAGCGGGGGGAGCGGATGGGAGGCAACTTCGTGACTCCGCTGAACGCCCGCATCAGCGAAGCAATCCTAGTCCCGTTTGGCGCGGAAATTCCGGAGCATGTCGAAACTCTCGATCGAGTTTTAGGCGCGGAGGCAGCGGAACAACACGAGAATTATGACAACCTCGAAGGTCTCGTGGTCGATGTTGCCATCACGGACTGGCCCACGGCGACACGACCGGCGCGCGGCCGGGTGATTGAAATCCTTGGAGATCGGGACGCTTTTGGCGTCGACGTGGAAATTCTCATTCGCAAGCACTATTTGCCTCATATCTTTCCAGCTCGCGCGCTGGAGGAGGCTCGCGCTGTCGCCGTCCCACCCGCGAAGGAAGTAAAAAGCGCGGAACAAATCAGCGGCTTCCGACGCGATTTCCGCGATCTGCCCATCGTTACCATCGACGGCGAGACAGCCAAAGATTTCGACGACGCTGTTCTGGTTCGCCCTTTGCAAGATGGCGGTTACGAGCTACAGGTACACATCGCCGACGTGTCCCACTATGTTCGCCCAGGTACAGCGCTCGATCTGGAAGCGCGTCTGCGCGGCAACTCCGTGTACTTTCCCGATCGCGCCATCCCGATGCTGCCTATGGAGCTGTCGACGGACGTGTGCAGTCTGCGTCCCGGTGAAGAGCGGCTGGTGCTTTCCTGCATCATGCAACTCGGACCCGATGGGACCGTTCTCGCTTCTGAAGTTTGTGAAGGCGTGATTCGCTCCGCCCGTCGCATGACGTATACGCAGGTCCACAACATTCTGGAGGGCGATCCGGCAGCGCGGGAACAATTTGCGCCCCTGGTGCCGGAGTTTGAGCGCATGCTTGCAGTAGCGCAGCTGATGAATGCCCGTCGCGAGCAGCGCGGCTCGATCGACTTCGACCTTCCCGAGCCGGTCATTGAATTTGACGACCAGGGTCGGATGCGCGGCATCGTTCGCTCCGACCGCACCTGGGCCAATCGCCTGATTGAAGAGTTCATGCTGGCGGCCAACGAATGTGTCGCCAACTGGATCGAATCGCTCGGCGTGCCCAGCATCTATCGCATCCACGAAAAACCGGACGCCAAGCGGGTCGCAAATTTTGAGGAGATCGCCGCGCATTTCGGGTACTCGCTCGGAATTGGCGCGCTGCCTGTCAAGCGCGTGGAATTGCGCGGAGATCGCCGGGATCGCATGCGCAAGGGCGGCGGCGAAAAGCATATGCGGGAAATTCCGGAAGACATCCTGGTGACGCCGCAAATGTACCAGAAGCTGACCGAGCGATTGGCCGGCAAACCCGAAGAGCGCATTCTCACGTACCTGATGCTGCGCTCGCTGAAGCAGGCCCTCTACAGCGAAAAGAATGAAGGCCACTTTGCGCTTGCCACGTCCTGCTATACCCATTTCACTTCGCCGATTCGCCGCTATGCCGACCTGATCGTGCATCGCATCGCAAAATCTCTGCTGGCAGTGGGCGTCGGAGGATACAGAGAAATTCCGCATAGCAGGGAGGCGCAGAAAAATTCATCGTCTGTGAGTCGAACACGACAAAAGATTCAGAGCCAGGAGACATCCGTCATCCACCCGCCTGTCGAGGAACAGGAACTGGCAGCCATTGCGCAAGAGGTCAGCCAGTGCGAGCGACGGGCGGCTGACGCGGAACGGGAACTGATCGAGTGGAAGAAAATCCGTTTCATGCAGGACCGCATCGGCGAGGAATTCTCCGGCATCATTCTTAACGTCACCAAGTTCGGACTTTTCGTCGAGCTCGATGACCTGTTCGTGGAGGGCCTGGTACCCCTGGCAACTCTGCAGGCGGACCGCTACGGCTTCAATGAGAACAGTCGCCAGCTCCTCGGCGGCAGCAGTGGCCACCGAATTTCCGTTGGGGATGCGGTGCATGTCATTTTGGACCGCATCGATGCAGTGGAAAACAAGTTGCAGTTTGCTCTCGTCGAAGAGATTTCGACCGACGGCAGAAAAAATCCATCCAGCCGCAAGGCGACCAGTCATTCGGGTTCGCATCCAAGTAAAAAGCGGCGCAGTCAATCTGCAAAAAAAGACCGCAAGCGGCGCTAGGGTGCCGCGTTCCCAGCCTGAAGCTTTGGTTCAATACAGGAAAGCAGAGGTTGCTATAAGAATGAAGCCGCAACGAATCGGATGCTTGCTTGTGGTCATATTTGCCGCTCTTACAGCAGCCGCCCAGGTTGGCGTTTACGGAGAATTCGGCGCTGCCAAACTCAATGTACCGAACACGAACTGGATCTACGGGCCGACGTTTGGCGGCTACCTGGATAAAGGCCACTTCTGGGTCTTCAGCTCCGGGGTAGACGCTCGCGGAACCATTCTGGGATCGGGGGCCACCTCGCTGGACAGCGGCCTGATCGGTCCCCGCCTCGCCTTTCGTCCGCACATAGTGCCCATCCAGCCTTACGTGGAAGCACTGATCGGTGCCGGTCACGCCGACTACGGCCAAGGGGTAGCGCACGTCAGCGCGACGAAATTTCAATACCAGTTTCTCGGCGGACTGGATTTGACCGTCCTGCCTCGCATTGACTGGCGCGTCGTCGAATTCAGCTATGGAGGATTGTCCGGGCTAGGCAGTAGTTTCAATCCCAAAACAATCAGTACAGGTATCGTCGTACGATTGCCTTGAGTGGTCCGTTTACTCGCCACATTGCGCGAATACAGCTCGCAAAGTAAGCAGAAGGATAAAATATGATCCATCTCGAAGATGCCCGCAGAATGATTG
>JAJZIF010000526.1 GCA_021810735.1 Acidobacteriota bacterium | reverse complement strand
ACAGGCTCCGGCCTTTCTGGCAGGAAAAACTCCTCCCGACTTCGCGCCTGACGACTTCGAGGTGGATTTCAAAGGACGCGCCACGGAAGCGGACCTCACTCCCCTGGGAAGGTCCCAGATGGGGCTTGCTTGACCCAGGCGGATTGCCGGGGAAAGACCGGTCACCCCCGTCCAAAAGTGCGGAATAGCCATCCAGAGACAGGGGTAGGCGATCTGGCTGCGTCTGCTGTCTATTCTTTCGGCCGAGGCACGCCAGGCGCGATTGTGGGTTCAGGCGGCGCTTGCCGGGGCGGTGGTGGAGCTGGCGCAATCTGCACCAGTCCGCCCGCAGGCCCGGACTGGACCGGAGCCGAAGCTGCGGGCGGCGGTGGAGCGGGATGCATGGGATGGCTCAGATCCATGGGAATTCCTGCCGGCCTCAGCACCGGCTGGTTGACTTTCCAGGCCAGATCCCGCGTGATGCGAAACAGAAAATACAGGCCGATCCATAGGACCACGAGAGTGATCACGCTACCCTCCGGGCCGTACTCGGCGCCAGTCAGCCACGTAGGTCCGTCGGCGTAGGTCTGGATCACGCTGGAGGCAGTGCGGCTGCCCGCCAGCGGTTGACCGAACAGAATTCCAATGGCCGCGAGCCAGGAAGAATGCAGGCCCCAGCACAGCCAGAGCGCATGCGTCCGCAGGTAAGCGACGGAGAGCAGGATTGCGGCCATGCCACTGACCCACACTGCGGCTGAAGTTGCCGCTGGAGCTTGCACCCGCACCAGCCCAAAAAAAATGCCCGCCAGCAGAGTCGCCGCAAATGGACCGACGGCGGCCACCAGCTTCTGGAACGCGTATCCACGAAACGCGATCTCTTCCGCCAGCGCAACGGTCGCTACAACAAACAGCTGCAGCACGAGTCTGCCCCACGCGGCTGGCGCAGTCCATAGCTGGATATACAAATGTCCGCCTAACGCAACCAGCAGGATGACCACGGCGACCATGGCCCAGCCGAGAGCCGCGCCCATTGCAAACTCCCGGCCCCATCCGGCACGCATGCCCAGCCCAATGGCGCGCAGGGGCTGGCGGGTGTTTTCCCACGCCAGCTCCATGTAGCCATAGCCGATGATGAGCAGGAAGATGTCGAAGATGTTGCGGATCAGCGGAAATGCGATGCCCCGGCTGAAGCCATGGCCAGCTTTCTCCGCCAGGAAGTAGGCGAGCAGCAGCCAGCCGACCGCGGCAAGGAAGCGAAGGAACTCCCGCCCGCGGCCCTGCCCTTGAAACAGGCTCATCGGCCAACTCCCAGGCTGAAGACAGTTGCTTGCGAGCGGATCATCACCAGAAGGCGGCGCGCACCATCGGATCGCCTGGAATGCATGCTCGGACGCGCGGCCCGCGCTTCGTTTTTCGCGCTTCGGAACACGTTTTATCCTTCGCTATAAAACTGGGCCATTTTGCGGAATTTCGACTGCCTGGACTGCACCAACTCTTCCGGCGAAAGACGCTTCAACTCGCTCCAGTGCCGCTGGAGAACGCCGTCAAGTATTTCCGCCGCCCGCTCCGGATCGTTGTGTGCGCCGCCCTCCGGTTCCGGCACGACGGCATCCACGCAGCCGAGCCGCAGCACGTTCTCGGAATTGGTCCGAAGCGCCTCCGCAGCCAGGCCCCGCTTGGTGGCGTCCCGCCACATGATCGATGCGCACGCTTCCGGTGAAATGACGGAATACACGGCGTTTTCCAGCATGAGCACGCGGTCCGCAACAGCCAGCGCCAGGGCGCCGCCGGAGCCGCCTTCTCCCGTTATCGTGGCAAGGATCGGCACTCGCAGACGCGACATTTCGCGCAGGTTCCGGGCGATGGCTTCCGCCTGCCCGCGTTCCTCCGCGCCCAGGCCGGGATTTGCGCCGGTGAGGTCAATGAACGTGAAGATCGTACGGCCAAATTTTTCGGCGATCTTCATCGCGCGGAGCGCTTTGCGATAGCCCTCCGGGTTCGGCATGCCGAAATTCCGGTGCACCTTTTCCTTGGTGCCGCGCCCCTTGACGTTGGCAACGACAAGAACCTGCTCGTCATGAAAACGCGCCATTCCACAGGCCATCGCAGGATCGTCTCCGAACGCACGATCGCCATGAATTTCGCTGAAGTCGGTGAAGAGCGAATGGATAAAGTCCATCGGGTAAGGACGCTTCGGGTGACGCGCCAGCTCCGTTTTCTGCCACGCCAGATTGGTTTCCTCTGGCGGTGTGGTCGGCTTGCCTGCTGGTTTTTCTGCCGTCATAGGTCGAAGTTCGATTCTAAACCAGTTTGGCGACCTCATCGCGGAGGTCCTTCGCTGCGCGGCGGTTTGCGTTAGCTCTGTGCCATGCGGAACAATGTCGCATTTTCCGTGCACTGGAAATCGTTTTTGGAATCTAACTCCTAGAATCGGCCGCCATGGGCCGGCTCAAATTTCGAGAAGGACTACCGAATGTCGAGCTTCTTCCGTCCGATGCTGCTGTTTCTGTTTCACATTGGATACTTTGGCCCGCTTGTCCTGGGCATTCTTACTTCATTCATTGTCCTTCCGTTTGGGAACGATCTGCTCCTGGTTGGCCTGGTGGCACAGCACCCCAAGGGTCTGCCCCTTTATGTGCTTTCCGCAACCTGCGGATCCATGATAGGAGTTTTCTTTCTGGCGCTACTGGCGCGGAAACTGGGTGAAGAGGGAATCCGCAAAGTCGCGGGCGAACAGAAATTCGAAAGGCTCAAGAAGAATATAGGCCGCCGTTCGGGCCTGGCTGTGGCGATCGGTTCGCTCGCTCCTCCGCCTTTTCCCTACACACTTGTCATGGCTGCGGCCAGCGCGCTCGGCTATTCGATTTGGCGGCTTCTCACCATTAACTTTTTTGCTCGTCTGGTCCGCTATACAATTTTCGGGCTGCTTGCTCTCAAGTTTGGGCATGAGGTACTTCAGATTGCCAAGTCGCGACCCTTTTTCTGGAGCATGGTGGTTTTTATCCTAGGCTGCTTTGTCGCCACCGCCCTTTCAATTGCGCACTGGGTAAGAACGAGCCGAGGCGGAAAGAAATGACGAGAACTGGACCCGGCCACGGCACACTCGAATTCTTTGCTCCGCATGCCGGGATTCCGCAGACGCCTGGATAACGGTAGAGTAGAAATTGCTCCCGTGAGGGATCTCCGACCCCATGACTCCTCACCAGCGCATTCGC
>JAJZIF010000525.1 GCA_021810735.1 Acidobacteriota bacterium | reverse complement strand
TTGGTGCATACGTCCCTCTGGCTCCCCTATCGGTGACCCGCCGCGAAACTTCATGGCAAGCGCACCCTCTCAGTCAACTCCGGTTTCAAAACGGAACCACCTCGCCCGCTCCCGCCAAATATGTGGAAAGCACGCGAAATGCTCTAAAATCATCCATATCGACATGAAGTGCCCTTATTGCGGGTTCGCCCAGGACCGCGTCGTTGACTCACGCGAAAGCAAAGAAGCCGACTCCATCCGCAGACGCCGCGAATGCGAGCGCTGCAACAAGCGCTTCACTACCTATGAACGCATCGACGAAATCCCCTACATGGTCGTTAAAAAAGATGGCCGCCGCGAGAAATTCGAGCGCAGCAAGGTTCTTAACGGCCTCCTGCGCGCCTGCGAAAAACGCCCCATCTCCGCCGGAAAACTCGAAGACCTCGTCGACCAGACAGAATCCTTCCTCATGGACTCGCCTGAACGCGAGCGCACCACCACCGAAATCGGCCAGCTCCTCATGGAAAAACTCAAAGAGCTCGACACCGTTTCCTACATCCGCTTTGCCAGCGTCTACCGCGACTTCAAAGACGTGAACGAATTCAAAGCGGAACTTGAACAACTCCTCACCGGCAAAGACCCGGGCAACCGGAAGAAATCTTCCCACTAGGCAAATACAGGATGACTGAAAAGAAAACGCACACAGTAACCCTCATCCCGGGCGACGGCATCGGCCCGGAAGTCACAGAAGCGGTGGCCCGTATTCTCAAAGCCACCGGTGTCAAATTCGAGTGGGAACGCTACGCCGCCGGCGCCGAGGCCTTCGAAAAATTCAAGACCTACATCCCCGCCGACCTCTACGACTCCATCGAACGCACCCGCGTCGCGCTCAAGGGCCCCGTCACCACCCCCGTCGGCGGCGGATTCTCCTCCATCAACGTCACCTTGCGCAAAAAGTTCGAGCTCTATGCCAATTTCCGCCCTGTGCGGAACCTGCCCGGCATCAAGACCAACTACCCCGGCGTCGACCTCGTCATCATCCGTGAAAACACTGAGGGCCTCTACGTCGGCCTCGAACAGGAAATTGTTCCCGGCGTCGCCACCGCGCTCAAAGTCGTCACCGAAAAAGGCTCCACCCGCATTGCCCGTTTCGCCTTCGACTTCGCTCGCAAACACGGCCGCAAAAAGATCCACTGCATCCACAAGGCCAACATCATGAAGATGACCGACGGCCTCATCCTCCGCTGCACCCGCAAGATCGCCGAAGAATACCCTGAGGTCGCGTACGCCGAGCACATCGTCGACAACACCTGCATGCAGCTCGTCACCAACCCCTATCAGTACGACATGCTGCTGCTGGAAAACCTCTATGGCGACATCGTCAGCGATCTCTGCGCCGCCTTTGTCGGTGGCCTCGGACTCGTCCCTGGCGCCAACCTTGGCGAAAACGCCGCCATCTTTGAGGCTGTCCACGGCTCCGCCCCGGACATCGCAGGCAAGGACCTCGCCAATCCTACCGCCCTGCTGCAGTCCGCCATCCTCATGCTCCGCCACCTCGATGAAGACGAAGCAGCCGACCGCGTACAGGCCGCGCTCGAAAAGGTCTACGCCGAAAGAACCACCCTCACCCGCGACGTCGGCGGCAACTCCGGCACCAGCGCCTTTGCCGATGCCGTCATCGCAGCCCTCGAAACGGTTCCAGCCTGACAGCAAGGCAGTCAGCCGTGAGGTTCAGCCGCACTGCAGCACTCGCGCTGGCCTGCATCCTGCCCTTCGCGGCAGGATGCAAAGGCGCTGCGCCTCATGTTGCCCCGCAGCCCACTGGCGCCATTCAGGGCGTCATTTCCTTCACTGGCCCCGTACCCGGGCCCGCGGCCATCAACGCCGCGCTGTCCCCCGCCTGCGCCAGACTCACTCATCGCAGACAATATCAGCTGGAAGACCACATGCTTCCCCGCACTCTGCCGCCCGTTTTTCTCTGGATATCCAGCGGACTCTCTGGCCGCACCTTCCCCGCTCCGCACGAACAGGCCGTCCTTACCCAGCTCAACTGCCGCTTCCACCCCCAACTCCTCGGCGTCATGCCCGGCCAGCCCATCGATTTCACCAACAGCGACCCGTTCCCGGCTCATCTCCGCATCACACCGCGAATCCCCGCCAATCCCTCTCTGGATCTCTCCCTCAGGCCTCAATCGCCCGGCGACGTGCGCTCCTTCCCGCGATCCGAGCTCATGATTCCCGTCACATCCCCCGGCCATCCATGGATGCACGCCTACATCAACGTCGTCCCCAATCCATGCTTCACCGTCTCCGGCCCTCAAGGCCGCTTCGTCCTGCGTAATCTCCCACCCGGAACTTACTCGCTCTCCGCCATCCAGCCCGGCTATCCTGTGCAAACTCAGCCCGTCACGGTCCAGCCCAACGCAGTCGCCCACGTGAATTTCAACTTCTCCTCAACCGCATCACCAGCCCACAACTACAAATAGCGAAACAGCGCTGCCGCAACCGCCCTGGGTTTCTCCACTGCGCAATACCCGTTCGCGGAAAAGTCCGCGTCTTCTGCGCCCTCCCCCATTACACTAGAGAGACACAGAAAATCCTTTCGATTCCGCACAGCCACGTCGCTCCGGACCATCGACTGGATCAAATTTGCTCCTGAGGCGGCTCAGTACATTGACTCGGCAGAAAATCGGCATCCTCGGCGCGACCGGTATGGTCGGCCAGCGCTTCATTCAGCTCCTCGAACACCACCCGTGGTTCGAGGTCACGTGGCTCGCGGCCAGCGACCGCTCCAGCGGAAAACGCTATGGCGAAGCCGTCCGCTGGAAGCTCGACACCCCCATCCCGGCCCACATCGCCGAAATGGAAATCTCACCCGCCCAGCCCGAAGGCGCGCCCCAAATCATCTTCGCCGCGCTCGATTCTGACATCGCCCGCGAGCTTGAGCCCCGTTTTGCTCAGGCCGGATGCGCCGTCATCTCCAACTCCAGCGCCTTCCGCATGCAGGCTGACGTGCCCCTCGTCATCCCCGAGGTCAACGCCGACCACCTCGCCATCCTCGAGCACCAGCAGTGGCGTAAAAACTCCGGCGGCTATATCGTCACCAATCCCAATTGCTCGGCCATTGGGCTCGTCCTCGCCCTCAAGCCGCTCCAGGAACGCTTCGGCATCGAAAGCGTCTTCGTCAGCACCATGCAGGCCGTCAGCGGCGCGGGCTACCCAG
>JAJZIF010000524.1 GCA_021810735.1 Acidobacteriota bacterium | reverse complement strand
AACAAAAATCTTCCTCGCCAATCCGAACATGGACTGTAGGCTCTATGCCGAAGTCTTCCAATTGAACGATACCGAACTCGAGTTGCTGGAATCGCTGGTTCCCAAACGCAACCTTCTGCTGAAACAGCCACGCACCACCAAGAAGCTGGCGCTCGAAGTCGATGCCCTCACGTACTGGATCGCCACCAACAACTCCCGCGACAATCCGCTGCGGCGGAAGTATTTCGCCCGCTACGGGCCGGAACAGGGACTCCTGCATCTGGCCCATGACTACCCCAACCCGGCATCCCCAACTCCTCACGAGGTGACACCTTGAATCGTTCTCCCATTCTTACCTTGGTGCTGGGCCTGATTGCAACCGTGGCCCACGGCCAGCAATCGGCCCGCATCGTCCACTACCACGCGAACGACATCGTCGCTATCCGCGCCAAGATGCACTACACCACGCTGATTGAGCTGCCAGCATCGGAAAAGATTCTCGAAGTCGCCACCGGCGATAAGGACTTCTGGATTCTCGATGCCGTGCAGAACTACTGCTTCCTCCATCCGGCGAAAGTTGACAGCCTATGAAAACCACGCCATGCCGGAGCATTTCTAATGCGAACCATTCTTGTCATTCTCTGCGCGTGCTGTCTTGCAACCGGCTGCGGCGACACCCAGCAACCACTGAAACCATCGCCGTTGCATTACGCACAGATCAATTCCAAACAATGCACCTCGAACTTGTTGCCGGTGCAAACACCGTCCAGCCGTCCGCGCCGTCCCAGCCAGAAAGCACCAACCGCACTCGCATTGACGGAGTGCAGAAAAGGAAAGTTGTCATGAAGTTAGCCAGAATGTTTTGCCTTATTTTCTCGCTCGCCGCGCTGCTCGCGCCTGCGGCGCATGCGCAGTTTGCCGTCTTCGATGCCTCGAATTTCGGGGAAGCCGTCCAGGAATTCGGCCAACTGGAGCAGATGTACACCACGGCGGTCGAGACCCGCGACCAGATCATCTCGGTCTACAACCTCGCCTATCAGATGTCCCAGATGCCGCAGGACATGGCCATGCGGTACGGGTCGCAGTTTTCTTCCTGGACCGACCTCGCCGCGCCGGATGCTTACGGCAACACTGCGGCATGGATCAACGCGCTGAACCTCGGTGGGCAGACACAAGCCCTGACCGCGTACACGAACTCTGTCCTCCAGGCCCAATCGTATCCCGCGAGCGCTCTCGCCATGCAGGACGCCAACACGCAGGCTGTCATCCAGAACCAGGTCGGAACTTCTGAACTGGCGCAAGGGACGACGACCAGCACGCTTTCGACGCTCGGCACCATTCGCTCGAACTCGGAAGCGCTAGCGCAGAAGCTAGCGAACCTGGATGCCGACACGTATTCCACCGACCCAACACAGCAGAGCGAGATGGCCGTGCTGGGCAAGATCAATACGGCGACGCTGCTGCAAATCCACTCGCAGCAAGACACCAACCAGATACTCGCTTCTTCGGTCCAGCAGCAACTCGTCGCGCAGAAACAGCAGATCGATGCGCAGAACCGGGCCATCAACGAAGCCATTTACTTTCAACAGAACTTTCCCTCGACCATGCAACAGATCACCGGCGGCGTGAGCGATTCCATACACTCGATCTCGCTCAGCCCTAATGGACATTGATATATGGACCCGAACCCTTTTACCTTTCTCAATCAGGCGATCGGCCAGTTGCTCGCGACCAATAGTCCGGCGATCCAGACGATGGGCCTCGACCTCTTTCGCGGCCTCGCCGTCATCATGATTGCCTGGTTCGGCATCCAGAACGCGCTTGCGACCGCGCAGGGCTTTTATGGCAGCTTCCACTTCGGCCAGTTCGCCAATCTGCTGCTGGTGATCTCCTTTGGTCTGGGGATGCTGACGTACTATTCCTCGCCCATTCCTGGCATGGGCTACAGCTTCAGCGAACTAATTACCCAGGAAGCGTTGCAATTGTCCGGGCAGATTGAGTCGAACCAGACCCAGGTCATTGCCGACGCGGTCACGCATGCCGAGGAACAACTGGGCCAGCCTCCCGGCGAGTTCGATTTCCACGAGACGCTGACGTTTCTGGTGATCGCGATTGCGCTGGCGGCGATGCAGGCCGTGGCCTTTGCGGTGATCGCCTATGGGCTAGTTGCCAGCGCCGTTTGCGTGCTGATTGGGCCGATCTTCATTCCGTTCTTCATCGTACCGAAATTGGATTTCCTGTTCTGGGGATGGTTCAAGGCATTCCTTGGCTTCAGCTTTTACCAGGTCATCGCCAGCGCCTTCATCTTTATTTTTGCAAAGGTATTGCTGGCGCTGCTTGGCGTCATCGGGCCAATTTCCATCTCGAACGCATTCACCATTCTGCCCGCGCTGATCGTCACGCTGTTTGTCTGCATTTTCGGGTTGTTCAAAATACCGGAGCTGACCGGGGCCATCCTGAGCGGACGCACTGGAACGTGGGTCAACCCACTCGGGTAAATCGACATGACAAAGAATAACTATCCAATGACCGACGCTGGACAGAAATATCTCGAACTTTACGCCGAGCCGGTTGTTACCAACACCTATCTCAAGCTGGCTCTGCTGGTGCTTTCGGTCGTCGCGCTCACTTTGCTGGCTCTCTTCTATCGCACCGAGAGCGTCGCTTTGCGGCTGAAGCCGCTCATCATCGCGGTCTCTGATACCGGGCGTGGGCAGGTGATGCAGTACGACGACTTTGCCAAGATTCCCATTGATCGCGTCAGCAAGTATTACCTCGCGCAATGGGCGCAACTGTACTACGGACGCAATCACGCCACCGTGCAGCGCGATTTCGCCGAGTCGTTGAGCTTTTTCTCGAACCCGTTGCAGAGCGCGACCATCCAGCGCTTCCAGAAGCAGAAAATACTCGAATCGTTTCTGCTCGATCCCTCGCAGCCGAACATCGATATCGAAATCCACTCGGTGGTCCTCGAAGATCTGCGCCAGCCGCCCTATCGGGCCGAGATCGAGTTCGACAAAGTCTTCCGCGCACCCGGCAATCTCGACGAACAACGCCGGGAGCGGTGGACAGCGAATGTTGTGTACCGCTTCCGCGACGAAGTGCCCAATGCGATGTTGCTGACCAACCCGCTCGGTCTCGTCATTACCTACTGCCGCGAAGACCAGGCGTTCGGGAGATGACCATGCGCAATTTTATTTTCTTCGGAGGGTTTGCAAACGGCG
>JAJZIF010000021.1 GCA_021810735.1 Acidobacteriota bacterium | reverse complement strand
CAGTTGCACACAAAAGGCCCGGCATCCCGCCGGGCCTTTTCTTTTCCTATGCGGTTCTTTCAGGGTCCGATCGCCGCTGAAGCCTCACCGCCTCCACGACTGCAAACCCCGCTATCACAATCGAGAGCCAACCGAACCAATTCCCCAACAGCAGAAACACCGTCTCACTGTGCCCCGTCGGGACCTCGGCGACCAGTGTGGCAAACGGCGCACTGCTACTCGCCGTTTCCGCAACGATTCTTCCGCGATCATCCGCCACGGTCAGCAATCCATCCCGCGCACTCCGCGCCAAGCTGAACCCGTCTTCCACCGCCCGCATCACCGCAATGTGCCCGTGCCAGAACCCGTCCGCCCGAAAATCCCACGCCGGCACCAGCATCAGCCCCACGCCCGCTCGTCCATAAGAGCGCGACGGATTCGTAAAGTCCATGTCTTTGCAGATCGCCACGCCCCAGGTTTGCTCGCCTGCGCTTCCCGGCCCGGCAAATTCTGCCTGTTTCTTCCCCGGCGTAAAGTGGCTGGTCTCGAACGGCGGCAGCAGATGTTCTTTGTAGTAGGTGCGCACCGCGCCATCCGGCGTATAGATGCGCGCCTCGTTGTGCCGCCCCGTCGCACCCATGCGCGCCATACCCACCACCAGTACTGCGCCGGAGTGATCCGCAATCGGCTGAAAAACGGCGTCGACCTTCGCTACGTCGGCATCAGGAACGATTCCCATGTCCTCGGGCATCACTACCGCCCGGGCTCCCCGCGCAATCAGTTCCCGAGCCCGTTCAGCGTAGTGCGCAAACAAGTGCTGCGTCGAAGCTCCCGGCTTGTCGATCGAGGAACCGCCATTGGCATCCGAGGCAATCAGCCCCACCTTCACGCTGGGCCCCGGCTGCGGAATCGCCATCCGCACGGCCCCGAAAATCAAAACTGCGGCCACCACGCCCGTGGTCGCCCCAAGCATACACACTGCCTGCCGCCGCGCCGATCGCCAACGATGCATCGCTAGCGCCACCCCGGCAGGAAACAGCATTAGCACAAATCCCATGCCCCACGGTCCGGCCACGGAGGCAAACTGCAGAAACGGCAAGAAATTCAACTGCGAATACGCAACGCATCCCGCGGAACCGTTGGTCCAAAGCAGATTGCGCACAAATTCGAACGTCACCCACACGGCAGGCAGCGCAATCCACGCACTCCATATCGCCTCGCGCCGCTCCAGTGTCCTCATCAACAGCACGCCTGCGGAAAACGCAGCAGCTTCCAGCCCAAAATCTAAAAACCACAGTATCCGCGGCGCGTGAAGAATGTGCAGATAGGACCAAAGGTTCAATGCACCGGCCATCCACACAGCCCCAGCCATCACTCCCGCCTGCCACGCCGGTTTGCTAAGCGCAAACCAAAGCACCGGCACCGGAGCCAGCCACATCAGCGGCCAAAGCGGCATCAGTCCATCGCCGTAAAACAGCATCAACGCCGTCGATGCAAACACCGCCAGCGCCACCAACCCGCGGCGAAACCTATCGCCGGATCCCATTGAGATACCTTCCAAATGCCCCATGGCACAAGGCGCGAAATTCCGCTTCCGAAACTCCCACGCGCCCTCCCTGATACAGCATCACCAGCCCCTGCAATAGCGCGCCGACCTCAAACGTGATCTCCCACACGTCGTCGCGTTGAAATATCCCCCGCTTCATGCCCGCTTCCAATGCCGCCGCGGCAAACTTCGCCGTCGGTGACTTCCCCGTACGAAAATCGCCCGGAAACTGCCGCGCCCCAGCCCGTTTGTGCAAAAACATCAGCTCGAAGAGGTGTGGCTGCTCCAGCGCAAAATCCAGAAACACATCCAGAATTCGCCTCAGTTGCTTCTCAGGATCTTCCGGCAAATCAAGCGCGCCCACGCGCCGCGCCAGTTCCTCAAATCCGGCATCCGCCAGCGTATTTAGCAAGGCATCGCGGTCCTCAAAATGGCGATAGAGTGCCATTGGAGTCACGCCCACAGCCGCTGCCACGCGCCGCATCGTCACAGCTTCGGCCCCTTGGCGGTCCAGCAGTCTTTGGGCGGCAGAAACGATCTTCCCGCAAGTGGACAATCTCTTCACGTATACGATGTATACGATATAAAGTATACGGCGTATACATCGGTCCTAAACAACCCGCCGCATCCGCGCAGCCAGACAAACCAAAAGGGGTTGCGAGAAACCCCTCGCAACCCCTTCCTAACGGCAATAATGCTTTAGATCGACAAAACGCGGCCGTCTACACCCGCACAACCTTCCGCGCCGAATCCACCAGCTCTTCCACCACATCCCGGCTGCGCTTCACATAGTCCTGCGCGCGGTCCTGGACGTCATCCTTCGTATCCCTCAGGTAATCGCCGGCGTCTTCGATGCTGCGCCGCAATTGCCGGCGCGTCCGCTCGCCGGTTTGCGGCGCATACAAAAGCGCAATGCTGGCGCCCGCCGCCACTCCCACCGTAAACGCCGCCCAGACTTTCAAGGTATCCATAAAGACTGCCTCCTCGTTCGTGAGCCAATAAAGCTCTCCTCTTCTCATTCATTGAGATACAACCGGCTGATCGTGGGTTAGCTGGCGACTTCCAACCCGCCCCGTTTCGGTCGTTCCAAAAATGAAAACCGCCCCCAGGCAACTTCCCTGAGGACGGCTCGAACGGTTGAAATTCTTCTAGTTACTGAGTCCTACTGCTTGGCCTGCAACTGCTGCACCTGCAGGGTCACCAGGTCCGTAAGATCCTTCTTCTCGATCCCATGCACTTCCTTGTTGAACTCGTCCACTTTGCTCGACCAGTTCATGGAGCAGAACTTTGGCCCGCACATCGAGCAGAAAGCCGCTTCCTTGTAGTACTCGTCTGGCAGCGTCTCGTCGTGCATGCTTCGCGCCGTCTCCGGATCAATCGACAGCGCAAACTGCTTCTCCCAGTCGAACGTGTAACGCGCATAGCTGATCGCGTCGTCGCGGTCCTGCGCGCCCGGCCGGTGTCGTGCAATATCCGCCGCGTGCGCCGCAATCTTGTACGCAATCATGCCGTCCTTCACGTCCTTCTCGTCCGGCAGTCCAAGATGCTCCTTCGGTGTCACATAGCACAGCATCGAAGCCCCATGCCAGCCGATCATCGCCGCCCCAATCGCCGACGTAATGTGGTCATAGCCCGGCGCAATATCGGTCACCAGCGGACCCAGTGTGTAGAACGGAGCGCCGTCGCAAAGCTCCACTTCCTTGTCCACCTGCTCCTTGATCTTGTCCAGCGGCACGTGCCCCGGACCTTCGATCATCACCTGCACGTCGCTTTCCCACGCCTTTCGCGTCAGCTCACCCAGCGTCTTCAGCTCGGCAAACTGCGCCTCGTCGCTGGCGTCCGCGACGCAACCCGGCCGCAGACCATCGCCCAGCGAGAAGCTCACGTCGTGCTTCGCCATCACCTTCACGATCCGGTCAAAGTGCTCGTACAAAAAGTTCTGCTTGTGATGGTGCGTCATCCACTGCGCCAGCACCGCGCCGCCGCGGCTCACGATACCTGTAATGCGCTTGGCCACCATCGGCACGTACTGGATCAGCAGACCCGCATGGACCGTGAAATAGTCCACACCCTGCTCGGCCTGCTCTTCAATCACTTCCAGGTAAACGTCGATGTTCAAATCCTCGATCCGCTTCACCCGGCTCAGCGCCTCATAAATCGGGACCGTCCCGATCGGCACAGGCGAGTGCCGCAGAATCGCATCCCGAATCTCCGGAATATCACCGCCCGTCGACAAGTCCATCACGGTGTCGGCCCCAAACTGCACTGCAGTGTGCAACTTGCGCAGTTCCTCGTCGATATTCGACGTCACCGCCGAATTCCCGATGTTTGCGTTCACCTTGCACTTCGAAGCCACGCCGATCGCCATCGGTTCTAATTCCGGATGGTTGATGTTCGCCGGAATGATGAGCCGTCCGGCAGCGATCTCGTCTCGCACCAGTTCCGGGGTAAGCTTCTCGCGCTTTGCCACATACGCCATCTCCTCGGTGATCAGGCCTTTACGGGCAAAATGCATCTGCGACACGTTCGTGTCGCCGCTCCGCGCGGCTTCAGCTTTGCGCCGCTCGATCCACTTGGCGCGGGGTTTCAGAATCTCTAACGTCGGATTGGAAGCCATGATCACCTCTCGGAAGGGAGTTTCTCTGCGCTCTCTTCTTGCAATCTCTGCTGGATTATAAATCGCGGACCGCTGACCTACGCCCGGCTCCGCACGGTTCCTGTCGATGCCGCTCTGGCAGCATCCCCTCCTTGTTATTCTCCTCCACAATTGACATAAATCGCACCCCCTGTGACAGCAATCACATGCTCTGCTTTGCCCGTCTGCCGTAAAATGGTTGCGTGATGAAGAGCAACGGACACACCTACAAAATCGCCATCGCCATCTTCATAATCCTCGGCTCCATCGCTTATCTGTCGATCAGCGCGGAGCAGTCGAACAAGAGCTACTACGTCACCATCCAGGAGCTCCAGACGATGGGCAACAAGGCCTACACCCGCCATCTGCGCGTCTCTGGACAAGTTGTGCCAGGCAGCATCGTGCGTCAGGGTCCGAATGCTGACTTCACTCTTTACGAACACGATCGCAAGCTGCGGGTGGAATATGTTGGCCAGGAGCCGCCGCCGGACACCTTCAAGAACAATTCGCCGACCCTTGCCGTCGGCCGGTATGGCCGCGATGGCGTCTTCCATGCCACCGAGCTTCAGTCCAAGTGTGCTTCGCACTACGCACCTGCCACGCCCGGCGCCCAGCCCGCCATGCAGTCCACCGCAAAGAATTCTTCCACGGCTCCCGCCACTACGGCCATGGCCGACGCACAGCCGAACCTCCACCAGTAACTCGCAAGGTATGAGCCCGAGCCTCATCGACGGCACCGCAGCAAAAGAAAGTCTCACAACCAGGCAGCACGAGCCCAATGCTCCTGCAACCCCTGAATCTATGGCCTCCGTCGCACAGCTCGAATCCGTCTCCAAGCTCTACGGCACCTTCGCCGCACTCCGCAAAATCACGCTCCAGATCGAGCCGGCCCGCTGTTACGTCCTGCTCGGAGAAAACGGCGCCGGCAAATCTACGCTCCTGCGTGTGCTTGGCGGTCTCATACGCCCCACTTACGGCAACATCAAGGTCTTCGAGGGCATCCGCCCTGACGAGGCTCGCGGTCGCATCGGCTACATGAGCCATGCCCCTATGCTTTACGACCAGCTCACCGGGATGGAGAACCTCCACTATTTCGCCAGCCTCTATCAGAAGCGCGAATGCCTCACCCCGGAGCAGGCGCTCACGGCCGTCAGTCTCGACCCCGAGCTCAAGCGCCCCATATCCCAGTATTCACAGGGCATGCGCCAGAGGGCTTCGCTCGCCCGCGTTCTCATCTCGCAGCCTGAGCTGCTCCTGCTGGACGAGCCCTTTTCCAACATGGACATCGCCAGCGCCCACCAGATGCTCGCCCTTGTCCAGAGAATCCGCGAGCAGGGCCGTACCATCGTGCTCACCACCCATCAGCGCGATCTCGCCGAGCCCATCGCCGACTACCTCGTGTTCCTGCGCGCTGGCGCACTCGATTCGCTCCACCTCGGACCTGCATACGCTCCGTACACCGCGGGAGCACCCGCATGAGAACCAACGCCGCCCGCTTCCTGGATACCCTCAAAATCCCCTACAAGCTGCGCGAATATGAGGTCCAGCCCGAAGAATTCTCTGCCGTCATCGTGGCCGAAAAAATCGGCCTTCCCCCAGATCAGGTCTTCAAAACCCTGCTCTGCGTCACGCACGACCGCGAACACATCTTCGCCGTCGTCCCAGGAAACCAGGAGCTCGACTTCAAGAAACTCGCTCAGGCAGCCGGCACGCGCAAGGCCGAAATGGTTTCTCTGAAAGACGTACAGCCGCTCACCGGCTATGTCCGTGGAGGCGTCACGGTCTTCGGCGCCAAAAAGAACTTCCCTGTTTACGCGGACGAAACCATTCAACTTTTCGACACTATCTCTGTCTCCGCTGGCGCGCGCGGCCTGCAGATGCTGCTTTCGCCCGCCGATTACCTCCGGGCGTCCGAGGCCATCCTTGCGCCGCTTACCCGGGAGGCCGCATCATGAGCGCCATCCGCCGTCGCCCCTATGTCCTTGTCCACCTCGCCAAGGATCTCAAGATTGAATGGCGATCCAAAGACTCCGCCAACGCCATGCTTTTCTTTGCATTGCTGGTCGTAGCCATCTTCAGTCTCGCCTTTGATCCCACCAACCCGGACCTGCACAAATTTACCGGCGCGATTCTCTGCGTCGCGGTCATGTTCGCCGCCATGAGCGCACTTAATCAGGTATGGGCGCGCGAGTTGCAGAATCAGGTGCTCGACGCCCAGCGCATGACCAATGCCGGTGCCAATGACCTCTTCATCGGGAAGGTCCTCGCCAACTTCATCCTGCTCACCACCGTCGAACTGATCCTCACCCCGATCTTCGTCATCTTCTACAACCTGAACGTGGTCGGAAATGTCTGGCTTCTGGCTGCCGTCATCCCTCTCGGCACCTGGGCTCTGATCGTCAACGGCGTCTTTTTCGCAGCACTTTCCATCCGCACTCGCAGCCGCGAACTGCTCCTGCCGCTCATCCTGCTGCCCATCTTCATCCCCGCCCTGCTCGCGATGGTCATGTCCACCACGGCGATTCTCACGGGCACCTCCGAGCCAACTCTTTGGATCAAAATGCTCGCCGTCTACGACATCATCTTCACCACCGTCTGCCTGCTGCTCTTTGACACAGTGCTCCACGCCGAAGGCTAGAGCATTTCCCCTATTGGTATAGACCGAAGAGAGAATCTCAACGCAGCTTTTCCGTTAAGAAAAGCTGCGCTTGGTTGAATTCAGAAAGTTCACAGGAATAGGGGAAATGCTCTAGAGCACTTTAACGGCTCCACTCCGTTCCCTGGATCGGGGGAGAAGTGTTGGTTGGGGGGTTATTGCATCGGCGAGGAACCGTCGACGATGGCCACGCCGGCAGGCGCATGAAACTCGAAAGCGGAATCGGGTGCAGGGACGTTGTCGGTCTCACCGGAAAACTGGAATTCGTTGACGACGCCGTCGGTTTCGACGACGCGGATCTGGCGGATGATGCCGTCGGGAGTGACGGTTAGACTCAGGCTGGAGATCTGTTTGCCCATGCGGCGCGGAACGCCCTGAAGGGTATAGGCGCCGTTCTGCTGGGAAATGATGCGGAGGTCGCTGATTTCGCGTTCCAGGTTCGTGTGGCCGAGGAGGAAGCGGAGTGGGGACTGGAGGTCGTCAATCTGCTTAGCGGGGACGCGCTGGGCCTCTGTCTGGCCGGGTGTGTAGAAGTAGCCGTACTTGTGATTGAGGATGTAGAGCTTGCCGTTGGGGTCGGTGTAGGTCCAGCGCATGAGGCCGGGCTTTTTGAGCAGCAGGGCGCCGGATTGGCGCTTATTCATGCCCATGCCTTCGTAAGTCTGGACGAATTGGACCTCAAGTGAGCGGAGTTCGTCATAGTGACGGTCGACGCGGCGAGCCAGTGTGGCGGCATCGAGCGTGGCCGCACGGGCTGACAGGCTGAGCGCGAAGAACGGAAGGAGAACGAAAAGCCGCCAGAGCGCGGAGAACTGGCGGCGGGATGAGAATCTTGTCATTACTGGAGGGGTACCGTGCAGTTGACGCCACCGGCTGGGTCAGCCTTGATGGTGCCCGACATGTCGAGGCAAAAGCCGCGATGGCCGGTCTTGCCGACAGCCTGGGGCACGGCGGTGGCTTCGTAGCTGGTATACATGTCGTGGTTGTTGACGGTGGTCTTGGTGCAATTGGTGATGTTGAAGGTATAGCCGGACTTTTCGCCCGCGGCGAGGTCATTGGGCAGCAGCTGCGCGGCTTGCGCGGTGGGTGGGCCGGACTTACCTTCGCCGCCGAGCGCGGCCAGCGAGCAGGCATAGCCGTCCTGCGGGTAGGTGGCGTTGTATTGAGTCTCCGCTTCCTGAATTGCGCGCAGGGATTCCAACGCCGAAGTCTCGTTCGCCGAGGCCCGGAGATTGAGCATGTTGGGGATGGCGATGAGCATGAGGATAAGCATGATCGAGATGACGATCAGCAGTTCCATCAGCGTAAAGCCTGCTTCAAGGAGCGAATGGCCGCCGGTCGTGCGGCGTACCCGATTTCGGAGAGTCGTGAGCTTCATGGCAGATACCTAACTGGAAATGCTAAAACAACTGGACGCAGAGAGCCAGAAAAGCGCTCACACGCCAGTGCGATGGCCGTCGACGGACGGTCAGAGACTGGAGGCGGCCTCGGCGGCTACGCAGGAGCGGAAATACTCGAGGCTGAGGCGGAGGCCACTTTCAAGATCGACCCTCGGTTCCCAGCCGAGGAGGCGCTTTGCCTTGGAGATATCGGGCTGGCGTTGTGTGGGGTCGTCCTGCGGCAGGGGATGGTAGACGATGCGGCTGGAGGAACCGGTGACTTTGAGGACAGCCTTGGCGCAATCAAGGATGGTCCACTCGACGGGATTGCCGATGTTGGTGGGCAGGTGCTCGTCGGAGCGCGAAAGGCGCAGGATGCCGTCGATTTCGTCCGAGACATAGCAGAAGCTGCGCGTCTGGCCGCCATCGCCGTAGACGGTGAGGTCTTCGCCCCTGAGGGCCTGGACCATGAAATTGGAGATGACGCGACCATCATTTTTCTGGAGGCGGGGCCCGTAGGTGTTGAAGATGCGGACCATGCGCGTGTCTACGTGGTAGTAGCGGTGGTAGGCCATAATGAGCGCCTCAGAGAAGCGCTTGGCCTCGTCGTAAACGGAGCGGGGCCCGATGGGATTCACATTGCCCCAGTAGTCCTCAGTCTGGGGATGAACGGATGGGTCGCCGTAGCACTCCGAAGTGGAAGCGTGCAAAAATCTGGCCTGATAGCGATGCGCGATATCGAGGACGTTACGGGTGCCGTCGGAGCCGACGCGGAGGGTTTCGACGCCGAGGCGGGTATAGTCGACGGGGCTGGCCGGCGAGGCGAAATTGAAGACGTAATCGACGGGGCCAAGATCGAATGGTTCGATGATGTCCTGCTCGACGAGCTCGAAGCGGGATTCACTCTTCAGATGCCTGAGATTGTCGAGTGAGCCGGTGCAAAGGTTGTCGACCCCGATGACGGAGTGCCCCTCGGCGACCAGAGCATCGGTTAGGTGGGAGCCGAGGAAGCCGGCGGCTCCAGTGACGAGTACACGCATGAATCTCTCTCTGTGGGCGAGTGAGCGATCTGATTTATTGCCTAACGCGATGGTAGCGAAGGAGATGAATCGGCGGCAACCGGAAGAGGATCGTGACTCCCATGAATTAATTCTGGGATAGTGGCATAGAGAGATGGCGACGGTGGGACTACAGGGGCGGATATGGGTTCTGGCTGAGGAGGAGGGATTCTCCGGCGCCGGGATGGCTGCGGTTCCCGAGCCAGGGAGCGCGGAAGACTTGCGCGAGCGGGAGCGGTTTGAGGCGTGGGTGGAGGCTGGACGAGCGGGGACGATGGAATATCTGAAACGGCGGAACCCGGCTGGGCAGCTGTTGCGATCGTCGCTGCGTGAAGCCATGCCGTGGGCGCGGTCCGTCATAGTGTGCATGGTCAATTACAACGGCGATGCGCCTTATTCCACGGATCCGGCGCCAGCGGACGCAGGGTGGATTGCACGGTATGCGTGGACGGGGAGCGGCGGCAAACCAACGGATTATCACAAGGTGCTGTTGCGGAGGCTGGAGCGGCTGCGGGCCAGGCTGGCTGGGGAGTTTGGAGAATTTGAAGCGCGGTGCTATGTAGACACGGGTCCGCTGGTGGAACGCGTGTATGCGCAATACGCCGGATTGGGGTGGGTGGGCAAGAATACCTGCCTGTTGAACCAGAAGCTGGGGTCGTGGCTGTTTCTGGGGGTAATTTTGACATCCTTGGAAGTGCCGGCGGGCGAATCGGCCGCGCTGGCAGCCGACCGCTGCGGGATTTGTACCCGGTGCATTGATGCGTGCCCGACGGGTGCGCTGGTGGCGCCGAGGCAGATGGATGCGACCCGGTGCATTTCATACCTGACGATAGAGCACCGGGGAAGCATTCCCGAGGATTTGCGGGAGGGAATCGGAAGGCAGGTGTTCGGCTGCGATATTTGTCAGGATGTGTGCCCGTGGAACTCACGACGAAGGGCGCCGGTGGGGAGTGATGCCGAGTTGGAGACACGCAGGGACCTGGTGAATCCGGCGCTGGAATGGCTGGCGGAGATGGATGAAAGTGCTTTCGGGGAACGATTTTTCGGGTCTCCGGTGAAACGGGCGAAATTTACGGGATTTCGACGGAATCTGGCGATTGCGATGGGCAACAGCGGCAGCAGGGGGTTTCTGCCGCGGCTGCGCGAGTGGGCGCAATCAAGCGAAGACGAGGTCGCGGAGGCGAGCAGGTGGGCTGTCGCCAGACTGGAGGCGAGCCCGAGCCTCGCGGGCAAGCGAGGCCCGGATGCAATAGGTGGCGGAAAGCCTGACTGCGCGACTCCGGAGAAGAGCTGAAATTTTGGATTGGGCTGGACGGTGGACTAAGCGCCGCGCACTACATTGGCTGCGTTCAATCCCTTGGGCCCCTGCTGACACTCGAACTCGACAGCTTCGCCCTCGTTCAATGTCTTGTAGCCCGAGTCCTGGATAGCGGAGAAATGGACGAATACGTCTTCTCCGGTGGACCGCTGAATGAAACCGTAACCTTTAGCTCCGTTAAACCACTTGACTACGCCTTGCTCTTTCACGGCAACTCCTCTTGTTATGGGCGAATGTCCGCCTCTTGTTTCCCTCCATAAACAGCAAAAGCCCCGTTTCCGCGCGGATAGCGCAGATTACGGAAGCTTCACCGCGACCTGGCGGGCACAAAAGGTATTACTAATGCAAAACATCAAAAACGGCCTTCCAAAAACGACTTAGACAAACTGCCATTTCACTAAATCGTGACCTTGTTATGGCAGGAACCGGGCTGTAAATCAAGAAAAAAATGCATAAATTGACAAAATTGTTCCGGGTTAGAGGGAGAAAAGGGCAATTTTGAGACTTTGGGAGGGTTGGGAATCGGGGCGCTAGCAGGTTCTCTTCAAGATGGCTTGGTTGCGAGTCATGCGGGAATAGTATGAAAGAAGAGCATCCTTATTCGGAACATGCCCACGGAAGAGTCCACGTCTCGATTGCGCCGGCTGCTTCGATTTCCGCGGCCGAAGGAACAGTGGCCACATATCGCGTCGCTGGCCCGGTATCTGAGCCGCACGGAAGTGCATACTTATGCTTTCAGCGTCGCGGCGAATGCGATTCTTTCACTGTTTCCGTTCATCGTGATGCTGTTCACGGTGGCGCGGCAGGTCTTTCACTCGCGGGCCATGACGGAGATGGTGGCGAGCATGGTGGGATATTTTCTGCCGTCGAATCAAAGCTTCGTGATCCGGAATATGTCGC
Source organism: Acidobacteriota bacterium (assembly GCA_021810735.1). The sequence continues at coordinate 7,292 of JAJZIF010000021.1, read as the reverse complement.
TGCTGGTGCATCCGCGAGGGCAGGTGCAGGTTCTTGCAATAGTGATGCTGCTGATATCGTCGTCGAGCGTGTTTATGCCGTTGGAAGTTGCGCTGAACCAGGTGTGGGGCGTGAAGAAGAGCCGTCCGTACCTGTGGAACCAAGTGCTGTCCCTGGGGCTGGCGATTGGGGTGGGTGTGCTGGCGGTGATCTCGGTGGCACTGGCGGCGGCGCAGAACAGGATATTGGGGTTCGTGTTCCTGGGCCATACGGACAACATGTTCTTTGACTTTCTGGCACACACATTTTTGCGTATCTCGGCCGCGCTTCTCAGCGTATCGATATTCTTTTTGACCTACTGGCTACTGCCAAATCGGAAGGTGCCGGTGCGGGCGGTCTTCCCGGCGGCTATTGTGACGGGGCTGATCTGGGATGCGGCCAAGGCAGTGTACGTGATGGTGCTGCCGTGGCTGGACCTGCGGTCGGCGTACGGGCCGTTCGCGGTATCCGTGACCCTGATGATCTGGGCGTTTTTGACCGGATTGCTGTTGCTTTCGGGGGCTCACTTTTCCGCCACGCGCTATGTGCGGCTCGCGGGGCAGGAGCTTGGTATGGGAGCAGCGGGTTTTGGAGATAAGCTCGAATAGAAAGGTCCTAAGCAGCGCGAAAGGTGAAGTTCGCGCTACACTCGCTAGACAGTGAGCCGGCTAAAGAATTTTGAGACAAGATTTTTTGCCATGCTGCGGCGCCCGGCCCCGAAAGGCTGGGTTCATCGCAGCGCGTTCTGGTTGCTGTTGACCTATGCGGCGTCTGCTCTGCTCGGGTTCTTGCCGGGTCGGTGGGGTGGCGGCTTTCAGGCTATCTCTGACTTGCTGCTGGTGGTACTGCTGCCGCTGGTCGCGGTGCTGCTGTTTCGGTACATTTTCGGGCGCTTTCTGTGGAAGGTTCGCAACCGTCTGATTGTGACGTACGTGCTGATGGGGCTGGCGCCGGTGGTGCTGTTTGTGACGCTGGCCGGGACATCTCTTTACATTTTTTCAGGACAATTCGCGATTTTCGCCAGCGCGGCCGAAGAGCATGCGGAGCTAGTGCAGATTGCGGCGGAGAATCGTGTTTTCGCAAGCCACTTAGCGCGGGAGATAGCTGCAGGCATACCGATGGAAAAGCTTTCGCTGCCGGGCGCGAGGGAACTGGTGACGAGGCGTAATTTCCCGGACATGCACCTGGCGATTTTTGTCGAGGGGAAGCAGGTCCAGGTCAAGGCTGCGGGGCCGAATCCGCAGGACATCGCGAAGCTGCCAAAGTGGGTGGGGAGCAAAGATTTTGAAGGCATTGTTTTTGACCATGGGAGACTTTACCTGCGGGCGATAGACAGTGACGAGGCCAAGGGGCACCGGGTTACTGTGATCAGCAGCCTGCCGCTGGGGCAGAAGAATGTGGATCAGATTGCGGCTGGTCTGGGGACGGTAACGATTCTGCCGAGTGCGGACATTCACGGCACCAAGACGGTCGCGACGGTGCCGGAGGGAAGGTCGAGCGTCAATATCAAAATTCCGCGGGGCGGCGGTAAACCCGGACGGGAGACTCTGGCAACGCTGTACGGCAAGGGAGCAGTGGTGGGCGGGCAACTGCCGAAGGCACGGCATTTTTTCGATGTTCCCGTGACGTTTCCTGCGCCGCTGAGCACCACGGACTGGCAAACGGGGCAACAGCATGAGGCTCTTCTGTATGTGACCTCGCGGCCGTCGCTGTTGTATGAGCGACTCTTTAACACCTCCATCTCCATGGGGTACCTCCTTCGCGACGTGCTGATCGGGCTGGCGATCTTCTTCGGGATGCTGGAGCTGCTGGCGTTTTATGGCGCGATGCGGTTAAACCGGACAATCACGAAATCGATCCGGGACCTGTACAGCGCGACGGAGGCGATCGACCGGGGAGATTTCGAGCACCGGATTGTGGTAAAGCGGCGCGACCAGCTCGCGGCACTGAGCCAATCCTTCAACGATATGACGGCGTCGCTGGCGCGGCTGCTTCAGGAGCAGAAAGAAAAGCAGAAGCTGCAGAGCGAGCTGGCGATCGCACAGGAAGTGCAGGCGAACCTGTTTCCGGGCGCGAACCTGCAATTAGGCGGGCTTGAGGTATACGGCACCTGCCTGCCGGCGCGTACGGTTAGCGGGGATTACTACGACTTCCTGGTGTTGAGCGAAAAGTCCCTGGGGATTGCGCTGGGAGATATCAGCGGGAAGGGAATCTCGGCGGCGCTGCTGATGGCGACGCTGCATTCGGCGGTGCGGGCATACCGCTTTGCCGGACACGAGATGGCGCTGGCAGCGCAAAGTCTACTGACGAAGGCCGGACAGCAAAATCCTGAATTTGAGGTGGAGAGCGGACGGCTGTTTACCGAGCCGGCGAGGATTTTGCGGCTGCTGAACCGGCACCTGTACCGGAGCACGCAGCCGGAGAAGTACGCCACGCTCTTTCTGGCGCACCTGGAGGTGGAGACGCGCCAGCTGACCTATGCGAACGGCGGGCAACTACCGCCCCTGCTGCTGCGGGGCGACGGTTCCGTGGACCGGATGGACCGAGGCGGCGCCGTGGTGGGGCTGATCGACAATCTGGCATACGAGCAGGGCGTGGAACATATGTATCCGGGCGACATTTTGATTGCATACAGCGACGGGGTTACGGAACCGGAGAACGACTTTGGGGATTTTGGCGAGGAACGGTTGGTGGAGGTTGTACAAAGGCACAGGCACCTGCCGCTGGACGTGATTGCAAACCAGGTTCTGCACGCGCTGCGAGGATGGATTGGAGACCAGGAGCAGCCGGATGATATTACGCTTGTCCTGGCCCGCTATGGGCACGCAGAAGGGTGAGCCTCGGGCCGGCTGCTGGCCGGGCACTCGCGATTTGGCCGCATTTCCGCTCGACGAGCCGCAAAAGGGGGTCCTGGGGTTGCGGGCTTATTTGACTGCGAAAGCTTTGACCGCGATGTCATTTGGGTGGGCGCCGGCGGGCAGGATGGTGAAAAGCTGGCCGGCAACGGGTACTCCATGCTGCGTGTAGGAGAGGGTGCGGACGACGGAGACATCCCCTGAGCCCTGATCCGCGGCTAAAAGCCAGAAACCGTCCGAGGAAAAGGCCAATGCGTCGGGCTGGTCGCCGACGTGGACGGTATTGATGAGCTTGCCGAAATCAATCGAATAGACGCCGATGGTGTTGGCGTTGAAGTTGCTAACCCAGAGCGTGGAATCATCCGAACCAACGATTCCGTAGGAGGGGTGTGCGCCGACCAGGTATGCTCCACCGACCTCATTGGTGCTTGTATCGATTTCCGAGATTGTGTTGCTGCCGAAGTTTGAGACAAATATCTCGCCGCCATCTGGTTTGAGGGCGAGATGAACGGGCGTCTGGCCGACATCCAGAAGAGCAAGCTCACGGTCCGGAAGGGTGCGGCGGTTGGGATGATCGTGGTCCGGATGCTGGGCAAGGCCGAGGACCATCACGTGATGGGTTCCGGAACAGGCGATGAATGCCTTGGAGGAGTCGGGCAAAATGACGGCATCCGTGGCCTGGGGACAGCCGGACCAGACGCTTCGTACTTTGAGGGTATGCGGATCAATGACGGTGACGCTGCCGCTCTTGCGATTGGTGACGACGAGACTGTTGCCGTCTGGTGAAAGCACTGCGAATCCGGGGCCATCACCGACGGCGATGACGGCGATCTGCCTGCGCATTTCGAGATTGATGACCGAGACGCTGTTGGACGCGCTGTTGGCGACATAGGCGCGTTGCCCCGTGGGGTCTACGTCAATGAAGTATGGCTGCTGCTGCACGGGGATGGTGGCGACGACGCGGTTGGTTTCCGTGTCGATGACGGAAACCGAGCCGTTGTGCCCCTTGTAGCCGGTGTTGACGACATAGACTTCGTTCCGGGAGGGGCTGATGGCTATGCCGTCGGGGTTATGGCCGACATCGATGGTACGGTCGACGCGGAGGTATTTCACGTTGATGACCGTGACGGTGTTGCTGCCGCCGTTGGTGACGTAGGCGTACTCACGCAGGTTGGAGGGGTAATGAGGCAGGTGCTTGCGCGTGCATCCGGTGAGCAGCAGTGCACCGGCACATAGGGGCAACAGAAAGGCGCAAGAAAGGCGGCGTGCAAGACGCCGCCCTCCGGGCGTTGAGGTTGCGACGAAGAATTTAGACGGTTGCAGAGCCCGCTGCTCCCACACTTTCGCTGAGATTGATGCCACGGGGAATATTCCTGTGGAGAATTCCGGCAATCTGACTGCACTCGTTGAAGAGATTTTCGTATTGTTCCGGATAAATGGACTGCATGCCATCCGAGAGCGCCTTGTCGGGCTGGTGGTGCACTTCGACGATGAGGCCATCGGCGCCGACAGCAACTGCAGCGCGGGCGAGCGGAGTCACCTTGTTGCGCTTGCCGGTGCCGTGGCTGGGATCGACGATGATGGGCAGGTGGCTGAGGCGCTGGACGGCCGGAACAATGCTGAGATCGAGCGTGTTGCGGGTATGGTCTGTGAAGGTGCGGATGCCCCGCTCACAGAGAATGACTTCGTAATTGCCCTCGCTCATGATGTATTCGGCGGCCATGAGCAGCTCTTCGAGAGTGGCGGAGAGACCGCGCTTGAGGAGGACGGGCTTGCGCTTGCGGCCAGCGGCGCGCAGCAGCGAGTAGTTTTGCATGTTGCGTGCGCCGATCTGAATCACATCGGCGTAGGCGGCGACGAGCTCAAGCGCTTCGGAGTCGATGGCCTCGGTGACGATGCGCATTCCGAAGCGCTCGCGGATTTCGGCCATGATTTGCAGGGCCTGCTCGCCGAGGCCCTGGAAGGCGTAGGGCGAGGTGCGGGGCTTGTAGGCTCCACCGCGGAAGAATTGAGCGCCGGTCTTGGCAATCTGTTCGGCGACGGCAAAGGCCTGCTCGCGCGACTCGATGGAGCAGGGGCCGGCGATCATGGCGAGATTGCGGCCGCCGATGGTGGCGTCCGTGCCGGGGAAGCGGATAATGGTGTCCTCTTCCTTCACATCGCGGCTGACCAGCTTGTAGGGCTTGGATACGCGGATGACTTCGGCGACGCCGGAGAGTTCTTCGATGTTGCCCTGGTCGATTTGGCCCTGGTTGCCGGTGATACCGATGGCCGTGCGCTGCGCTCCGGGCAAAGGATGAGGGCGAAAACCAAGTTGTTGGATGTGGTCGCAGACCGCCTGGATTTCCTCGGGCGTAGCCTGCGGCTTCATGACGACCAGCATGTCAGTGAACCTTCCTTGTCTGTTCAGTGTAGCTTAAGGGCGCGGATGGGCGTGCTTTTTTGCGAGAGCGCGGGCGTGGCACACGATGGGGCTGTGCAGTTGAATGTCCTGCGGCCGGCGTGAAGCGGGACGACGAGGTTGTGTGAGGCAGTCTCGTTGCAGATAGGAGTGTGCCTGGCCTGGCATAGGCTGATGCCAGTGGCTCAGCCCGACTTTCCTTTTGCGATACACCGACCAGATTTGGAAGACACGGCCCTTCGCAAGGAAGGGCCGCGCAAAGTTCAGTCGCTTTGGGGTATGCGTCAGGACGCGGTCTACTCTGCCCTCCGGTTGCGACGCAGGCGGAAGACGACATATGCCGCGTAGGTGAGCTGGATGATCCAGGTGAAAGCATAGGCAATGTGCAGATGACTGCGATCGAGCGAGTTCATGGCATCACCTCAAGAGATTGCTGTGCGGCCTTTTCTTCGGCCAGTTGTTCACGATGGGCGCCCATGTAGCGCAGGGATGCGATGAGGATGCCCCACATGAGCCAGCCGGCGATGTTCCACCAGACGGCCGGCATCATGCTGGCGGCAATACCGGAGTGAGGTCCGCCGAAGAAGACGGGCTTGGGGTGCTGGGTACGCCACCAGCGGGTGGACATGTAGACGATGGGCACATCGACATAGCCGAAGATGGCCATGACGGCGGCGAGGGTACGCATGGGTGGTCCGGCCGCAAGGCGGCGCAGGAGGAGGTATGCGATGTAAATGAGCCAGAGAACGAAGGTCGAAGTCAGGCGGGGATCCCAGGTCCACCAGATACCCCAGACGGCGCGCCCCCAGAGCGAGCCCGTGACCAGCCCGATGGTGCAGTAGACGACGCCGATTTCTGCCGCTGCCAGAGCGAGCGAGTCGGCTTTCATGGCGAGAGCGGGCTTGCTGTTACGAATGGCCAGATAGGTAATCGAGCAGATGAGGTTGATCAGAAAAAACAGCCCCATTCCGCACCACGAAGCGAAGTGATAGTAGAAGATACGTTGAACATTGCCCTGGGAAGCATCGGGCGGGACGACGTACATGGCCACGTAAAAGCCTTCGATGAGTACGCCAAGAGTCACCACAAACCAGAGCCAGCGAAGGAGCTTCATAGAAATGTCCTTTATGGGGTACGTGCGAGATCAGTATAGGAGGGTATGGGGGGAATGTCAGTGATTCTGCTCACTCGTGATTTGGGGAGTAAGTCTGCACGGCCAGGACGGTTGGCACGAGCAGATGCAAAGACACGAAATTGCAGCTTTTCAGGGGCATATTCCGAACCGGGGAGATTTTGCCATAAAACGCTTCTTGAGTTCTGCCCATCTGTAAAGAGACAGGGGGCACGAAAAGGTTATGAGCTGGTTCTTTCTGATTGTCGGCATCGTTCTGTTTGGCATCGGCATTGCTGGCCAGATTTTCGGCCGCTCGAAAGCCGGGCATCTTCACCCGGATGATCTGCGGGCCCGCAAGTGGGTGGTGACGGTTGGGTCCATGGTGGTGGGGGCGTGGCTGCTGGCGATTTCCGCAGCGCATCTGCTCTCGTTGAGCCAGGCCGGACGCTGGTAGGCGGATGCCGTGATTGGCATGCTCCGGAGGGTTCGGAGCTGATTTTCTGATTCGATGCCCCGCTGAACTCTGGAAAGCGAAGCTCTGGTGGAGGGGAAAGCCCCGTTGGAGCGATTTTCCCGTTGTTATTTCCTGCCTAAATCGCACAGGGACGACCCCACCGGACGTATCATCATCGCCGTGGGCCGTTTCCGCCTCCAATTCAGCTTCTGTCTTCTCGTGGCGATAACAGCCGGCGCTCAACCACTTCGCGCACCGCAGCCCACTGCGCCATCCAGCAGCCCTTGGACCATCCAAACCAGCTACACCACCGCCAGCCTCCGCGGCATCCACGCCGTCAATGCAGAGATCGCATGGGCCAGCGGCACCGGCGGCACCATCCTCCGTACTCTCGACGGCGGTGCGCACTGGCAGCTTTGCACCACTCCGCCAAATGCCGCCAAACTCGAC
>JAJZIF010000523.1 GCA_021810735.1 Acidobacteriota bacterium | reverse complement strand
CCGACCAAGTCTTTGCTGTTCAACGCGGAAGTGTACGACCACTTGAAGCATGCCGTGGAGTACGGTATCGAGGGACTGGGCGAGGGCAAGCTGAACTGGGGCACCATCCAAAAGCGCAAGCATGCCATCATCGACAAACATGCCAAGGGCCTGGTGTTTTTGATGAAAAAGAACAAGGTAACCGTGTTCGAAGGCCATGGGCGGCTTACCGGGCCAGCCAAGGACGGCGTGCATTCGGTTGAGGTGTACACGGAGGGCGGCGGCGGTGCGGATGGCGAGCGCAGCTCTGTGAAGGCGAAGAATGTGATTCTGGCGACGGGTTCGGATGCCAAGATGCTGCCGGGGCTGGAGCCGGACAGCCGCGTGCTGACGAACATGGAGATTCTGTCGTTGAAAGAGATTCCCAAGTCCATGGTGGTGATTGGCGCGGGCGCGGTGGGGGTGGAATTTGGATCGATCTTCAAGAGTTTTGGCGCGGAGATCACCATCATCGAATTTCTGCCGCGTCTGGTGCCGAATGAGGATGAAGACGTCAGCAAGGAGCTGGCGCGGGCCTTCCGCAAGCGCGGGATTGAATCGTTCGCCGGCACGAAGTTCGAGAAGCTGGAGAAGACCAAGGATGGCGTGAAGGTGACGGCGACCGGCTCCGACGGCAAGCAGATGGTGAAGGAAGCGGAGAAGGCGCTGGTAGCCGTGGGGCGCGCGCCGCGCACGGAGAATGTCGGGCTGGAGAAGACAAGCATCCAGCCGGATCGCGGATTCATCACGGTCAACGAGTGGATGCAAACGACGGAGCCGGGCGTGTACGCGATTGGCGACATTGTGGCTGGACTGCCGCAGTTGGCGCATGTCGGCGCGATGTGCGGCATGGTGGTCGCCGCGAAGATCGCCGGAAAATATGCGCGTCCCGTACGGCGCGATCGCGTTCCGGCATGCACGTATTGCGAGCCGCAGATTGGCAGCGTTGGCCTGACGGAAGCCGCAGCCAAGGAAAAGGGCTTGCAGGTAAAGGTCGGCAAATTTCCGTTCACGGCCAACTCGAAGGCGTCGATTGTGGATTCGCACGATGGCTTTGTGAAGATTGTTGCGGACGCGAAATATGGCGAGATTCTTGGCGTCCACATCATCGGGCCGCAGGCGACGGAGTTGATTGCTGAAGCGGTGACGGCGATCGAACTGGAAGCGACGGTCGAGGAGATGATGTTTACAATCCATGCGCATCCAACGCTGGCCGAGGCCATGCTGGACGGTTTTGGCGCGGTCGAAGGCATGGCAATCAACGCATAAGAGTGCAAGAATCCCACATTCGCTGCGCGAACGTGGAGCGCTCGAAGGTCTCCTGCAATTCCGCGATATTTTTCATGCTGCTGCATCTGCTCCATCTCGGTCGCATTGGATATGCGGAAGCGCTGGAGCTTCAGCAGGAGCTAGTGGCGCTGCGCAAGCAACAGCAGATCGGGGACGTGCTGCTGCTGCTGGAACATCCGCCGGTGCTTACGCTGGGAAGAAATGCGCATCGGGCCAACATTCTGGCGAGCGACGAGGAGTTGGCGAGGCGCGGGATCGGCGTCCATGAGATCGATCGCGGCGGGGATGTGACCTATCACGGGCCAGGGCAGATCGTGGGCTATCCGATTGTGGACTTGCGCGGAGAATTTCCCGGCAAGGAGGGCCCGCACCTGGGTGCTGTCGAATATGTCCGCTGGCTGGAAGAAGTGCTGATTCGCACCTGCGCGGAGTATGGCGTGTTGACCCAGCGCATCGCCGGACGCACGGGCGTATGGACGCTGTCCGGCGGGAGCATTCCAGAGAAGAAGATTGCAGCCATCGGCGTGCACATTTCTCAGGGAATTACTTCCCACGGATTCGCGTGGAATGTGACGACGGATCTGCGGGATTTCCGCCTGATCGTTCCATGCGGAATCGCCGACTGCGCCGTCACCAGCCTGGAAGAAGAAATCGACGAACGTGCCGGGGCGATGCCCACCCTGGAACAGGCGATGCATGCGGTAGCGCGAAATTTCGGGCGCATCTTTGGCAGGCAGGTGTTGTGGACGGAATCCATCGAGGCGCTGTTGCATAAATCTCTGCCGGGTAACGCCCGCGGTTCAGACTGAAAGGGCAGTGACCGGAAAACGAAGGCTTGCCGTGCCCATTGAGAGATACCTGGGGTGTAGCCGTGAGATCGCTGTTCGGCATCTTGTCATATAGAATTTAGCTTGGTGCAAAACGGCAGGAAAAACCGTCCATGGCGACAAGAAAAATAGAAATTCCATCCCTTACCATCCCTGAATCGAAATCCAAGTCCGGCCAAGGTTCAAAAGTTGCGCCTGCACGGACGGGCGGCAGACGCCGCAGCGAATGATTTGAACGCAAAGCCAAACTGAGATATGAACGAAAGCAGGAAGGAATCCATGCCAACGAACGTAGTGATGCCGCAGATGGGCGAGTCGATCTTCGAGGGAACCATTACCAAGTGGCTGAAGAAGGCTGGTGAGACGGTGCAGCGGGATGAGCCCTTGTTCGAGATTTCGACCGACAAAGTGGACGCCGAAATTCCCGCGCCAGCGTCCGGAGTGTTGACGGAGATCAAGGTGGCCGAGGGCGCGACAGTGGAGATCAATACCATCGTCGCCGTGATCGGCGAAAGCGGGGCAACGGCGGCATCGAATTCCGCGACGACAGTTGACGCGGCGAAAGTGGCGAAGAAAGCGGCGGTCGCGACGGCGCCCGAAAAGACAAAGGAACCGGTTCCTCCTCCAACCGCGGCACCCGCCGCCGCACCGGCGGCAGGCAAGCGGGGTGAACCGACGCCACCACCGGCGGACGGCGATCCATTGAATGCTGCGGAAGGAGTTGCTGTGCCTTCGGGCGGCAGCACGGGCGGCACGAACATCGTAATGCCGCAGATGGGCGAGTCGATCTTCGAGGGCACAATCACGAAGTGGCTGAAAAAAGTTGGCGATACTGTACAGCGAGATGAGCCGCTATTCGAGATTTCGACGGATAAAGTGGACGCGGAAATTCCTGCTCCCGCGGCAGGTGTGTTGACGGAGATCAAGGCTCCCGAAGGGACCACGGTCGAGATCAACACGGTGGTTGCTGTGATCGGCGGCAGTCCCGCGGGCTGCTGCTCGCGTGCCGGCCACGCCCCCAGGGCCAGGACCTGTGCGATCAGGACCGCAAGCCCGAGGATCGCGGCGGCCGGCGCTGCGATCCCGATCCAGCGGGC
>JAJZIF010000522.1 GCA_021810735.1 Acidobacteriota bacterium | reverse complement strand
CAGAAAAGCCACCAAATCCCGCGCATCCTGAGTCGGGCGATCCGGCGAGCCATCGAACAGCCAGGGATAGGATGGCATTACGGAGTTCGGCACGATATAGCGGGGGTCATAGAGATGCACAAGCTGCCAGTCGACTGGCCTTCTGCCGGCTTCGCGGGCAAGATCGGGACCGACGCGACGCGTTCCCCACATTTGTGGATATTGCTGTTGCGTCTCCCATGCCTGCGTTGGCATACCGAAGCGCCATGCGTCCGCGGGAGTGAAGCGCACTTGCAGCGTATGGCAGTAGGCACAACCGTCAATTGCGTATAGCTTGCCTCCATGTTGCTCGGCACGGGTAAGCATGAGATGCGCTCCCGGAGGAGTTGCCTTCAAAATCGCAGCGTGCAGACGGATCGCGGGATAGACTCCCAACGCCAGAAATGAGAGGAAGAAGAACAGCACGCCTGCGCCAAAGGTCGCCGCGTAGGCGGTCGTGAACCAGTAGGGCGCTCGTCCCTCGCTGGGGAATTGGTGGGCTTTTGTTTCCAGGGTCACACCGAGGAAGCCTTCCGGATTGCGCGGCCCGATGAGAAAGGTGAGGCCAAAAAAAACGAAGCCCGCCAGTAGCACGATGCCGTCCACGGTGCGGAATATCCAGTAAGGTCTTGAAGCTCTCACCGAGTCGATCCACGGCAAATGTCGCTGCCAGAGGCTCGCTTGCACCAGGCCAGCTCCCGTCAGGTCCAGCACCATCAGGCCAAGTCCGATAACCAGCAGCCAATACGACCAGGCCAGCGCACGACGGTTATGACGCACTCCCGGCATTCGCTGCCAGAGATGCGCCAGGCCGCCCATCGCGGCGAACGAGGCAAAGCCGATCATCGCCAGATGGGAGTGCCCGATCACCCAGTCGCTGAAATGGATGAAGCTGTTGAACGTCATGACTGCCTGCACCGATCCCTGAATGCTTACGATCAGGTAGAGCACAATACTGGTCCAGATGAAGCGCAGCGGAATATCTTTCACCACCAGATCTTCCGTAGCTAGTCCGATAGACAGCAGAAGATTCGTGACCACGATAATTACGTCAATGCCCTGATAGATGGAAGCCGCTTCCGAGACATGCTGCGCGGTCATGGGGAGCGAAGAGTAGATGTAATGGTGAATCCCGTTCAGCGGGTAAACCAGAAACAGCAGCCAGAAGCCGACCATCGAATAGAAGTGACTGTAGATGGGTTTTCGGGTTACCGCGGAGATGACGAAATATTCGACCGCGACTGCAAGCGGTGTGATGAAGATCCCAACCGCATCGTGAATCCACAATCCACTGAAAGCCGCTCCCATCGCTCCGGGGAGCGCGTGCGGCACGATGTTGCCCAACGGATAGGCGAGGAAAGTGAAGGTTAACCCGCCGAGTAGATACCAGCCAGAAACATAAAGCTGCGATGCGCCGCACTTCAGGAACGGAATGGCGAACTGCACGATCATCAGCGCAAAACATGTCTCAATCACTGCGGCGACGATAAGTGGGAACTCCGCCCACTCCAGCGGCTGCAGCACACCGGAAAGGACCAGCGTCCAGCCGCCCAGCACGGCGACAAAGTTGTAGAGAAAGAACAGCACCCAGCCAAGCCGTTCGCTGGTTACCGGCCGCCGAGTCAGATACGGCACCGCATAGTAGATGAACGCGATGAAGGCATTGCCCAGCCATGCATACAGAATGCCTTGCGTGTGGTCGTAACGCAGCCTTCCCCACGTCAGCGCGGCATGGTTGGTCAGAAAATCCGGAACATGGAATTTGATCGAGACCGCCAGCCCGAAAAGCGCGGAAAGCACCAACCCCGCAAATGCCGCGTAAGCGTGCGCTCGTACCAGTTTGCTCTCGACTGGGACTTGCGCCGGTGCTGCCTGTGCCGTTGTGGTCATGGACGATTATCCCTGTGGCTTCGATCGACATTCCGGTGCGGTTTACTTGCCGCCCGCACCTGGCGAGACACGTCTCGCGGATGGGAAGCGTAGAGGACGCCGAAGACAATCAAGGTTCCAAGCAGCAAAAGAACAATCACAAAGGCACGTTCTCGACCTGCGGAATTGTGCTGCATCATACCCATGCGGAACTAACTCCTCTCGTCGCGTTGCCGTTGCTTCACGCCGCGTATGTTACTGCCGTCCTCCCGTCGGGAATTGACTCAGAGGGATCGCATTCACCCAACCGAACACATTCGAGACGTACAGCGTGCCCCCCACAATCACCGGCGATGAAGGACCAAATGAACCGCCAATATGCTTCTGCCCGAGCAGCTTTCCATCGGATGTGTGAATGACCGCGATATCGCCCGAGTGATACGGAACATAGGCAATACCATTCAGGACCGCGGCACCCGCGCGTATCTGGCTTCCCAAATGCACGCTCCATAGCTGCCTACCAGTCTTCAGGTCAAAGGCATGATAGTTGCCGCTGACCGGACTGCCTTCATAAACAACGCCGTGATCGATCATCGGCGTTGCCGTCTTCATCGCCGGAGGAACCGGCCCGTTATCCAGCCGCTTTTGCCAAATGATTCGGCCTGTTTTGGCATCTATCGCCAGTACTACATTGGCGACTGGCTTCGCCGCATTTCCGGATTCGATGGTCGCTTCCTGAATCACTATGCCCTCCGCATAAGCGGGCGTGCAATCGCTGATTCCTGTGGCGATAAGTCCCGGAATTGTCGTCTTCCAGGCAATCTTGCCCGTGTTCTGGTCCAGGGCATAAAAGTAGTTGGGATATGTGCCGCCGAGGAAGATATTGCCGTCGCCGGCAACCGGCGAAGACATACTGACAAAGGACTGAATGTCGGACTTCCAGACGAGCTCCCCGGTATTGGCGTCCACCTTGTACACGTGGCCATCGCCCGTTCCCACGTACAGGAAGCCGTTGAGGTCTACCGGCGTAGGCATCACCTCGCCTGTCGGGTGGTATGCCCAGATTTCCTTGCCTGTCGTTCGGTCCAAGGCATAAATGGAATTCAGGCCAGGCCCACGCACGGTCCTCTTGCCCTTCACATATTGCATGGTCTTCGCATAGTTGAAGTATGCATTGCCGGTCGAGACAAAGACGCGGTCGCCATCCACCAGAGGATTGCTCATATTCATGTTCCATCCGTAGTGCGCCCAGATGAGCTTTCCTGTCAGTGCATTCACCGCATACGTGTAGCCATTGTCATCCCCGACGTAGAGAATGCCCTGGACCACCGAAACGCCCACGGGCATGCCGATTGTGTAG
>JAJZIF010000521.1 GCA_021810735.1 Acidobacteriota bacterium | reverse complement strand
ATGGCGCCCACAAACGGTCGTGTATTGATTTATGGCGAGTCCGGATCGGGGAAGGAACTGATTGCCCGCGCCATGCATGCCGAGAGCCTGCGCGCTAACCGCGTGTTCGTGGAGTTGAACTGCGCTGCCATTCCGGAAGACTTTATCGAAACTGAGCTTTTTGGCTATCGTCACGCCGCTGTCCCGGGTGGTCCGCCTGAAAAGAGAGGCACCTTCGAACGGGCCGATGGGGGTACGCTGTTTCTTGATGAAGTGGGAGATATGAGCCTCAAGACGCAGGCCAAGGTTTTGCGGGCGCTGGATGAACAGCAGTTCACTCCGGTTGGCGCAGCGCTGCCTGTGCAGGTCAACGTGCGGCTCATCGCGGCGACAAACAAGAACCTGGAAGACGAAATCTCCAAGGGAAATTTTCGAGAGGACCTTTTCTACCGCCTCAACGTGATTCCGTTTTACGTGCCGCCACTGCGTGAACGCAAGGAAGACATTCCGCTGCTGGCTCCTGAGCTATTGCGGGAATTCGGACGGCAGTACGGCAGGCCCAGGATGGAAATTGCGCAAGACGCGTTAGCCGCGCTCCAGCAATACCACTGGCCGGGAAATGTGCGCGAACTTAAGAACGTCCTGGAGCGGGTCATGATCCTGAATCCGCACATCACGCGGATTGAACGCAAGCATTTGCCGCTTTTGGCGGCCCGCAGCACAGGCAGGCGAGGCGACGAGTTTCCCTCTTTGCAGCAGGCCCGGGAGGCCTACGAGCGCGACTACATTCTGCGCAAACTCGAGGAATGCCACGGCAACGTCACCCGCGCCGCGGAGATCCTGGGCCTGGAGCGGAGTCATCTGTACCGCAAGATGAAGGCGCTCGGAATCAACGCAAAGGAAGCATGACACAGGGAACCTGCAAGCCAAAACGCAGAACTGAACCGGAGAAAACGGGGCGCCCCACGGTGGTGTAGCTGGCCTGGCTGGGAAATGCTTTATTCCTCCGCATCTTTCTCGCTCTGCTGCTTCCCTAAGCTTTCCAACTGATTCCGCCAGTCCAGCGAATCCAAAAATACGTCCGAGCCGCGCCAGTCGTCGGCAACCTTGACGAACAGTTCCAGATGCACCTGTACTCCCAGAAAATGTTCCAGTTCCTTGCGCGCCGCAATCCCAATCTGCTTCAGCATCGATCCGCCTCTGCCAATCAGGATCGCCTTCTGCCCAGTGCGCTCGCAGAAGATCGCAGCGGAGATGCGTGTCAGTGGCTTGGGCTTCGGCTTGCCCGGAATTCCTTTGGTCGCCTTTCGTTCTTCGAAGCTTTCAATCACCACTGCGCTGGCATAGGGAACCTCTTCGCCGGTCAGGTTCAGTATTTTTTCGCGGATAATCTCGGCCGCCAGAAAACGTTCCGGCTGATCGGTGAACTGACCTTTGCGGAAATGCCGCCGACCCTCCGGCATGTACTCGACCAGCTTCGCGACCAGCCGCTCCAGCCCATCGCCCCCGCGCGCGGAAACCGGAATGACCTCAGAATAACTATGCAGCGCGCTGAACTGCGCGATCAGCGGCAGCAGCGTTTCCTTGTTGTCGATTGCGTCAATTTTGTTCAGCACCAGAAACACCGGGCAGTCAAGCTTCTTCACCATTTCCAGAATGAAGGTGTCTTCATTTTCCAGCGAGTGCCCGGCAGGCCGATGCTTAGGCGAATCGTTCGAGCCCGGAGATTCAGGCGGCGCGTCGAGATCAATCTCCGTGACCTTTGGCGCTGGCAATCGCGTGCGCCGCGTCACGTCGACAACATGCAGCACAACATCGCGGGCTTCGAGCGCGCCGTACACCTCCTGCAACATGCGCTTGTCGAGTTGATTGGCGGGCTTATGCACGCCCGGCGTGTCCACGAAAACAATTTGCGCGGCAGGATGCTTGCCCTTCACCGCATCCACTTCCAGCACGCCGTGGATGCGGTTGCGCGTGGTCTGCGGCTTGCGCGTGACGATGGCGACCTTCTCGCCGACCAGCGCATTGACCAGCGTGGATTTTCCGGCGTTGGGACGGCCAAGAATCGAAACGAAACCGGAACGAAGAGGCATAGCTTCTAGTATGAACTACGGGATTGCTCCGAGCCTTCTTCCGCGAGTCGCCGCTAATAGTTCTTCAAACTGAAATTTTCAGGAACATACCTTTCAGCCATTCTCGCTGCGCCATTGATCTTAAACGGAGTGAATTGCCACTGCCGGACCGTATGCAACGTGACCTGATCGAGCAAATCTCCTCCCGAGACCAAAATGAAAGGTTCGCGAACTTTGCCGGTCTCGTCAACCGATACGTCCGCCATCACAGAACCCTCGATGGTCCGATACCCTCCAATCGTCGGATAGGGCGGGGGCATACAGTTCTTGCATTTCACTTTCTGAATCTTTGCACGCTTTAGGAGTTCGGGATCCATAGGCACCAGCGGCAGGGAAATCAGGTTTGCGGGCTTTTGAGTTGTATCGAATATGTTCTTGTCTGGAGTCGATAACTGCTCAAGCGTTGTGATGTCGATCTTGAGCGATAGTTGGTTCCCGATTGCAACGAGTATTTCGCGCGGAATAAGCTGACCGTCGAATTGCTGCAGGTGGTTATAGACGGTCGTAACCCGATTGTAGTGGCGCAGGCGGAGCACTCCGTCGTCAGTAAATTCAAATTTCAGGTCGCACAGAGGGGATTTCTTGTTCTTCGAAAAACATGCCGTTTTGCTTTCGGCCACGTTTAAGGTCTGCGACCCCTCTTCCGTTTTCGCAAGTGTCCATCCGCCTCCCAGACCTGCATTGTCCGCAACGTTTACCAGAGTGAAAGCTGTAGCTTGGCGCAGGCGCAATGGAATGTACGCGCCTGTAGCGAACTCTGCGAGCTGATAGCCGTTTCTGACCAAGACGTACCTGTAATTGCCGAGCGTGACCTGCTTCCGCCACAGATCTTTCCACTGCCACCATTCCTCAAATGTCCCGCTCCCGATGAACTCGGCATCTCCGGTGGCGATGTACGTGGCCTTCAGGTGAAAGGGCGCTCCTGCCGCGATCAGGTCACTCCATCGGCGGGCACGCGCGAAGAATTCCTCCGGGGTCGAGGGTGCGGAAAGCTTCTTGGCGCCGGAAGGAGCAGCGATCGCGGCGGCGGGTGACGAAGGCGGCGGACCCTGGGCGACAATCATCGCGGGGCACAAGACAGAACCAAGCAGAAAAAGGAAGCAAAGACGCAGGTTGTTCATGATTGCTATCGGTTCTATCGA
>JAJZIF010000520.1 GCA_021810735.1 Acidobacteriota bacterium | reverse complement strand
CTCCGCTTCGTGCACGCTGATCTTCAATCCTCAGCATGACTCCTCCTTCAGGCTCATCTTCTATTGGAATCAATCCTGTCCTTCAGGCTCATCTTGTATTGGAAAAGAGTTCTGCTTGCCAAGCTGAGGCGTAAAGTTTTTATCATGGAAACCATTGCATCCTGTCGCTACGACACATCAGGTTATGCCCAAGAAGATTTTTTTCGTGCGCGACCCGATGTGTCGTACCCCTGGGGCAGAGTGGCATTCGGAAGGACTTGATTGTCCAGTGAGAGGCGAACAGCTAACGCGGCAGTGGAAACTCGTCAGCCTGCTTTCCGGCAGAGTTGGTCGTTCGCTGGACCAACTCAAGGCCGAACTCGGCATGACCAAGCGCACAGTTCAGCGCGACATCGCCGTTTTGGAAGCGGCCGGGTTTCCCGTCCTGTCCGAACTGCGGGATGGAACTGTATATTGGCGATTGCTCGATTCCACGAAGGAATCAGCCGAGCTTTCCTTTAATTTGGCGGAGTTGATGGCGCTGTATTTCAGTCGCGATCTTTTGCAGGTGCTTCAAGGAAGTCCAATGCAAAGGGCCTTGGATAGCGCATTGGAGAAAATCGGCGCACGGCTGCCGGCGTCGGGACACGACCTGCTGCGGCGATTGAAGCAACAAACGGCGGTTTCCGTGACAGGCTGGAAGGATTATAGTGAGTCTTCCAAGACGATCGATATGCTCAATCGCGCCATTCGCCACCGGCTCACGGTCCGAATCCAACACAAGCCGTTGAAGGCTCCCGAAGCTCAAACACGCGCCGTCGATCCCTATCGGCTTTGGTACACCGGTGGCGGACTGTACTTGATCGCGCACGATCATGCCAAGCGGTCGATTCGGACTTTCGCGGTCGAGCGGATTAAGGAAGTCATTTCGACAAATCAGCGCTTCACCATGCGAGATGATTTCGATTTCGAGGCATTCCAGCGCACAGCGTTTCCGGTCCACGGCGGCCAGCCGCAATTGGTGCGCATTCGGTTCTCGCCGGATCAGGCCCCATACGTCACGGAGCGTCACTGGCACGATTCACAGAAGTTCTTGCCGCAGGACGATGGCGGAGTGATTATGGAACTGCAGGTCGGCAACTTGTGGGAAGTCAAGCGCTGGCTGATCGGGTGGGGTGCCGACGCTGAGTTGGTCTTTCCAGAGGAGTTCAGAAAGCAAATGGCGCGGACTGCCGAGCAATTTCTTTCCATTTATGGCGATACAGAAGCGCTCACGTGAGGGAATTGAAATGAAAGCTCCTTGTGTTTTCTTTTCGCGCTGTCGGCCGCAGAATGCCGATCCAATCGATCTCGTCCTGCAGGAGAAGCGAGTCTTCATAGGTTGGCCTGCTTGGAGGCCAGGCCGGCAACCTCGACGAGGACATCTGCGTGACTCCCTGGTGGATCTACTGTGTTCGGAAGAAGAGTGGTTGCGCCTATGCTCTAATCCCAAGTTTGGAAGGGACTGCCGAAAGCAATATACCCAGAACCGCAATTTCGTTCGGTCAATAGAAGTCGGGTCCATCACTCTAGTTCCTCGTCCAGGGCGGGGCTATGTATATGCTGGCCGGGTGATAGAGCCCTTTCGACTGTTCGATGATCCTCCGTGGGGAGAGTCGTATCTCCGTTTTCGAAGGGAGCACGAACTTGTATCTGAGCCTGAGATCAATCACTTGGCTGACGTCGCACAGTGCTGGAAGGTTGACCGTTTTAGAGAAATCCATTTCTCAGCCATCCCTGCTTGGATAAGGCGCTCATTCTTTGGCAGATCGACCTACGGGAGAATTCCGAATCTCGAAATGCTGAATCTGAGTCCATATGAGTGGATGGATCGGTTGCTAAATTCAAAGATAAGAGTGCGCGGTGGATGGACTCAAGAAATTCGGGAAACTGAGACCCGGTTAATTACCCAAATTAGTCCCAACGCTTTTGAACATCTCTGTGTCGCTCTTCTTCAACTCGAGAATCCCACGGAAACTTGGATTCATGTAGGTGGAAGCGGAGATGGCGGAGTTGACGGAATCGGATTGGGAAAGGATGGAAAATTGAGCGGACGGCTTCAGTGTAAGTGGGCTTACTCAGGGGGTTACGAACCAACTGGCGAGGAGCCGGTTCCAAAACAAGTTCTTGCTTCGCTAATTCACAAGACTGACGTCATTCCGCCGAGGGGATATGAATTCTGGTCGAGGCACCATATCGCTACGATGGTGGTTAAACATGCCAATCATCTGCCTGTCGCGATGTCGATGCGCGTTGGCAACCCTCGGTGACAATTGTGTATGGAACATCACGAAAGACAGTGGTTCAGCTACCTGTCCGGCGGGCGGGCTGAGGATGACGCCCCGACGTTAGCCGGGGCATCGAACACGGGCGGGCAGACGGGCAGCGACACAAGAAAATGCGGAGCCGGTCTTGCTGGCTCCGCAGGGTGGTTCTGTTGAGTGGATGTTTAGGCTGCGGTTTTCTTCGCAGCTTTGGCTGGCGGCTTGGACGTGGCTTTCTTTGTAGCCTTGGCCTTTTCTTTCGCGGCGAACTCCTGCTTGACCTTTGCTGCGATTGCCTCGATGTCTACCTTGTAGGTCTGCGCCGCATCGCGCAGCACCTTTACGGTATCCGTATCGGTACGCATGGAGAGCAAGATAACTGTCTCCACCAAAATGCGCCCCAGCTTGCTTTCCTCGGCCTTCGGCAGGAACGCTGCCAGCAGTTTCGCTGGCGAGCCAGTGTCCTTCGGCTGGCCGATCTCATGCTGCCGGATGAGGATGGCGAGTTTGCGCTCGTCCAGCATGGCAGTCAGCCGTTCGACCGCAAACAGCAGGTCGCGCTTCATCAGCCGCACGGGAACCGCTTCGCCGATGGCTTTGAGAACGCGCATTCCGGTGGTCTGCGCGATTGCCTCTTCGCGGCGGCGCTTTTCCTGTTCGGCCTTCAATGCGGCGTCGGTGTGGTTGCGCTGTTGCTGCCGCTTCGGATGATGCACGGGACAATCGGGGTTGTGGCAGACTTTTTTCACTTCCCCTTTCTCGGTGCCTTCGGTGACTATGGCCTCGGTGGTGTACTTGCAGGTCTTGTACTCCGGCCAGTCGCGCTGCTCCTTCTTCTGCGGCTTGTCCTGCCGGATTTCGACGTACTTATTCCGTGGAATGACCGGGCTACCTTCGGCGGGTTTGCCATAGGCCGTGCTGATCTGTACCAGCTTGGGCTTTGCGGCGACGGTCTGTTTTACGTGCATCTCCAGT
>JAJZIF010000519.1 GCA_021810735.1 Acidobacteriota bacterium | reverse complement strand
GAGAAAGAAGAAAGACAAACATGCAGGCGGAGAGGATGGGGGACCGGCGGCTGAGTCCGTCAAAGTCGGAAAGACGGTCGCCTCCCGTTCGCTGCTCGACGATGGCGACGACGCCGAAGGCGCCCAGGGTGGCGAGCGCGTAGGTCACGACATAGTAGAGAAGCGCGGCCAGGCTCTGCTGCGTGTGGGCAACAAGCGCGAGCAGCATGTAGCCGGCGTGGGCGATCGCGGAGTAGGCCAGCAGGCGTCGCACGTGATTCTGGACGATGGCGACGAGATTTCCCAGCACCATGGAGAGCGCGGCAACGATGGCCAGCACCGCGACCCAGCCGGGTACGAAGTGCAGCCAGCGCGCGCTGCCTTCCGCGCCGGCAAAGCCGACCACCATGACCTGAAAGAAGATGAAAAAGCTGGCAACCTTGGAGCCGGACGCGATGAACGCGGCGCTGGGCGCGGGCGCGCCCTGATAGACATCGGGCGCCCAGAAATGGAACGGGAAGGCTGCAACTTTAAAGCCGAACCCAATCACCGTGGTGACGATGGCGATGGCCAGGAGCGGGTTGAGGTGTGGGTTGCTCGCACAGGCCGCGTGGATTGCGTCGGCGATGCGGGGTAGGCTGATCGAATTCGAGAAGCCATAGAGCAGGCTGAATCCAAACAGCAGGAATGCGGCGGACATTCCGCCAAAGAGAAAATACTTCAGCGCGGCTTCTGAGGATTGTGCGCTGGATTTGTCAAAGGCGGTGAGGATGTAGAGCGACAGACTCAACAATTCCAGAGAGATGAAAATGACCAGAAGGTCCTGCGAGCCAACCAGGAACATCATGCCTGCCGTTGCAATCAGGATCAGCAGGACGAACTCGCCAATGTGCTCCGTAAAGGTGGAACCGGCGGAGATGAGAAGGGTGGAGATGGCCACGGCGAGCAGCGCAATCTGCACAAGATGCGTGAGTGGATTCGCCAGCAGCATTCCGTTGAGCAGGCTCGCTTGTTCCGGCGAGTGCAGGAGGCGAAGGATCGCACCCGCGCAGCCGAGCGAACCGAGAATGGCTGCGATGGTGAAGCGGAGACGGGTGCTGCTGGCGCGCAAGAACAGAAGATCGACGGCTAACGCGATCAGCGCCGTCACGACCACGATGACTTCCGGCAGCGCGAACTGGAACAATTGCGCGTAGTTGGTCGCGTTCATCGCCAGCCTCCCTGGTGGAGGCCGGCAAACAGCGGGGAATTCAGCGCGGGGACAATCACGTTGAGGAGTAGCTGGGGATAGATGCCGACGACGACGCTGGCGGCGATCAAAAGGACCGCGCCAAGGCGTTCGGGGATTGAGATGGGGGGCATGGGAGGATGCGGTGGAATGGCTTCATGGCCAACTTCCGCAAAGAATGCTTTTTGCATCGCGCGCCAGATATATGCGACCCCGGCCACGAGGCCGAAGCCGACGAAAATTGTGACGATGGGAAATGCGCGCCAGACGCCGATGACGATCATCAACTCCGCGACGAAGCCGCTGAATCCCGGCAGCCCCATGCTGGCCATGCCGGCCACAACAAAGGTGACGGCGGCAAAGGGAATGGCTTTGTTCAGGTTCATTGGGCCGAGGGTTGCGAGGTCGCGGGTGTGGGTGCGGTCATACACCATGCGTCCGACCACGGCGAAGAGCAGGCCGGCGAGAATTCCATGCGAGAACATCTGCACTACCGCGCCGGAAAGGCCGATCTGGTTCAACGTCATAAGGCCGAGCAGGATGAAGCCCATGTGGCTGACGCTGGAATAGCCGATGACGAATTTGAAGTCTTTCTGCACCAGCGCAACCAGCGCACCATACACGATGCCGATGACCGCGAGCAAGGCGAAGACATCGCGCCAGGAACCCAGGCCGAGTATGTGGAAGCCCCACGGAGCGAGGCCGAGAGGGAACAGCGTCATGGCGACGCGGAGGCAGCCGTAGGCGCCGAGCTTCATTACCACGCCGGCGAGCAGCATGGAGGCCGCAGTGGGGGCGGCAACGTGGCCAGTCGGGGCCCAGGTGTGGAAGGGCCACAGGCCGGCAAGAATCGCGAAGCCGACGAAGACCAGCGGGAATGCCCAGATCTGAAAATGAGCGGGAAACGGGTAGCCGGCGAGGTCGCCGAGAGCCATGCTTTTTGCGCCCGCCACGACATAGGCCGCGATCAGCCCAATCAACACCATGGCGCTGCCGATGAAGGAGTAGAGCACGAGCTTCATGGCGCCGTACTCGCGGCGCGTCGAACCCCAGATGGCGATCAGAAAATATTTGGGGATGATGACGATTTCGTAAAACACGAAGAGAAGAAACAGATCGTAGCTGAGGAAGACGCCGTATACAGCGCCGATTAGCAGCAGATAGAAGGCAAAAAATTCCTTGGCGCGATGTTCGATGTTCCAGGAAAAAAGAATGCCGGTGACGGCGATGATGCCCGTCAGCAAGAGCAGGACAATGCTGATGCCGTCCGCGGCAAGGTGATAGCGGATGCCGAGCGACGGGACCCAGGATGCGTCGGTGACGGTCAGCATTTCTCCGCTGCGGTGTTCGAGGAAATAGGTCAGCGTGATCGCAAACGCGACTACGGCCGCGAGCAGCGCGAGAACGCGCGCGGCTGCGGCGTTACCTTTCGGCAGCAGCAGGAGCAGGAGCGCTCCGAGAAACGAGATGTAGATCGTCCATGCCAACATAATCAAAATGCCAAGTTCATCGTGCCACTAAAACTTTAGTTGTTGCACCAACTGGATCACCGTGTTGTTGACGAATCCAAGCACAAGCTGGGGATACAGGCCTATCACGAACATCAATGCAATTGCGGGCGCGAGCGACAGCCGCTCGACCGTTGTGAGATCGGGCAGCGTGGCCCATGTTTCGTTGAGGGGGCCGGAGAACACGCGCTGCAGAATTCCAAGAATGAAAATTGCCGTGACCAGAAGGCCGAGTACGGAGAGGGACGTGGCCCAGGTGACCAGAGGAAACGATCCTTTGAAGATCAAAAACTCTCCGACGAAGCCGTTCAGTCCTGGCAGGCCTAAGGACGAGAACAGGGCGATGCCCATCAGACCCGTAAAGACTGGAATCACTTTGCGCAGGCCGCCAAAGTCGTTCAGCCCGCGCAGGCCGCCGGTCCTTTTTTCCAGCATGGCGACGAACCAGAACAATGTTGCGGCGGTCAGCGCATGATTGAATATCTGCAAGAAGACGCCATTCATGGCCGCATATTTTTCCGCAGTCAGGGCCGCGTCTCCGCCGGTG
>JAJZIF010000518.1 GCA_021810735.1 Acidobacteriota bacterium | reverse complement strand
GAGTTTTCGGTTGACCGACGAGCAGCCAAATCCTCCGTTGGATGCTGCCACGTTCTCCTTTGTTCCGCCTGCTGGAGTCGTCGTCGTCAACGGTCTGGCTCCCATGTAAAGCATTTTTACTGTTGGTATAGTGAACAGTTTGTCGTCCTGAGGGAGCCGCGGCGACCGAAGGACCTTGTGGTTGGCCATGAACCGCAAGGTCCTTCGCTCAGGATGACACTTCTACTTTTACTGGAGTGATGTTGCAGACAAAAACATTGCAGTCACAATCCTTGCAGTCACAATCTTGGACACGGATTGCCTTAGCGTTGGCTGTGGCCATCTCGCTGGGTGGCGCCGTTCCAGCCCGCGCCCAATGGCAACCGCAGGCGAGCGGCACGGGAGCGACATCTCCCACGATGATGGGAAAACCTGGCAGCCACTGGACCACGGGGATTGGAACGCGCTGAGCCTGCCATTCGCCGTTGGGCCAGACGGCCGTATCGCAAGGCTGATATCTTGGGGTCAGCTACGCGCGTTGAATCTTGCTCCGGCGGGCGATGTGCGCGCACAGCATAAGGAATAGGGTTCTGTGGAATATATTGTCAAAACTGCGGACGAGCGCGGACACGTGCAGGAGAACATCCACCTGGCCAACTCAGCCGAGGAGCTGCGCCAGCGCTTCGCCCAGTCCGGCCATTACGTGTACTGGGTCAAGCCCAAGGGGATCGCCGGCAAGGCGGGCGCGGGCAAGCGCGTCAAGCTGGAGCCGTTTTTAATCTTCAATCAGCAGTTCCTGACCTTGATTCGCGCCGGCCTGCCGATTCTTTCCTCGGTCGAGCTATTGGCCAAGCGACAAAAGGCTTCCATCCTCCGCGCGCAACTGGAAGATGTGGCGATTCGCGTGCGCACCGGGCAATCGCTTTCTGCGGCGTTTGAATCTCAGGGTGGATTTCCAGTGATTTACACGACCTCACTCCAGGCAGGCGAGCGCTCCGGCAACCTGGAGGAAGTGCTCACCCGTTATCTGGCGTTCCAACGCATTGCGCTCACATTTCGCAAGAAGCTGATCGCGTCGCTTTTTTATCCGGTACTCCTTATTGTCATGGTCACCGGGTTGTTCATCTTCTTGATTAGCTTTGTCGTGCCGCGTTTTGCCGCGCTCTATGACCAGATTGGAACCAAGCTGCCCGCCATCACGACGTTCATGCTGACGCTGGGGAAAGATTTCCAATCCTACCTGCCGTATATGGTGGTGGCTGTCGTGCTCCTTGTTGTTGGCCTGATCCGATGGAGCCGCACCGACAGCGGCGCGAACCGGATCGATTCCATTCGCATTGGGACCCCCATCTTCGGCAACATCTGGGTGAAATACCAGGTAGCACTGTTCGCGCGCACGCTCTCGACTCTCTTATCGGGAGGTCTGCCGCTGGTGCCATCGCTGGAGACAGCCGCGCGATCCATTGGAAGCCGTCGGCTCAGCCAGGCTGTCGCCCGCTCCGTGACCAGCGTGCGGGAAGGCAAAGGGCTGGCCACAAGCCTGAACAGCACAAAGATTTTTCCTGAGCTGTCGATTGAGATGATTGAAGTCGGCGAAGCGACCGGAGCGCTGCCGGGAATGTTGAATTCCGTCGCCGAATTTTTTGAGGAAGATGTACAGACCGCGCTGACAGCGGCGCTCTCGCTGATCGAACCGGCAATTTTAATCGTGATGGGCGGCGTCGTGGTCACGATTCTGATCGCGCTCTATCTGCCCATCTTCAGCCTGGGCGCAGCCGGCGCGATGCAACACTAGAAGAGAAGGAGATGGCATGAACATATCGTTTGAAAACAAAGTCGCCGTCGTTACAGGAGCAGCGTCAGGGTTAGGTCTTGCGACGGCGAAAGCTTTTGCTGAATCAGGTGCTTCCGTGGTGTTAGCGGACTGGAATGAGAAAGCCGTGCAGTCCGCAGCCAAAGCGCTCGCTGATAAAGGTCACAGGACATTGGCCGTTCGCTGTGACGTTTCGGATGACGCGCAAGTGGATGCGATGGTAAAGCAGACTGTCGCCTTATTCGGGCGGCTCGACGCGGCCTACAACAATGCCGGCGTTCAGAATGTTCTTGCGGAAACCGCAGATTCTCCCCGCGACGATTACGACAGAGTTATGGGCATCAACCTGCGCGGTGTGTGGAGTTGCATGAAGTTCGAGCTGCAACAGATGCGCCAGCAAGGAAGCGGCGCCATCGTCAACTGCTCTTCCCTAGGAGGTCTTGTAGGAGGCGCCCGACGTGGGACCTATCACGCCGCTAAGCATGGAGTTATTGGATTCACCAAGAGCGCGGCTCTCGAATACGCGACGCGCGGCATACGCGTCAACGCGGTGTGCCCGGGCATGATCCAGACGCCCATGACAGACCAGATGATTGCGGCAGGCCAGGGTGAGGAGCTGGAGGCGATGTTGAAGACCTACGTTCCCATGGGTCGCCCAGGTCGGCCCGAAGAAATCGCCGACGCTGTTCTGTGGCTCTGTAGTTCCGCCGCAAGCTATATCACTGGCCAATCGATCTCGGTCGATGGCGGCTACGTTATGCGCTAAGAGAAGGAGAAACAGCATGGCGGAAATTGCAGTCATTCCCAACGCAAAGCCCATCGTCACCGATGAAATCGCGCAGGCCAGGGCGCTTGCCGCCAGGTATCGGTGCGAGTTTGTCGATCTCAGAAATTTTCGCATTCAGCACGAATTGTTCCGCACCGTGCCGGTCGACATGATGTTCCGCTACAACTTCGTTCCGCTGGAGCAGTTGGAAGGCAAGCTGGTCATTGCCGTCAGCGATCCCAGCCGGTTGATGATGATGGATGAAATTTCCAGCCTGCTGGGGCAGAGAATTGGCGTCAAGGTCGCTACGCTCAGCCAGATTACCGACCTGCTGAAGAAGACCGAGCAGTCGCAACGCGTGCTGGACGAAGCGACCGAGGGACTGACATTCGACGTTCTTTCTTCCGAAGACAATGCCGACGAGACGCTCTCGATTGAAAAGCTGACATCGGAGGAAGATGTCAGCCCCATCATCCGGCTCGTGGACACCATGGTCTTTACCGCGTTGGAGAGGCGGGCCAGCGACATCCACCTGGAAACGTTCGACGACTGTCTGCTGGTGAAGTACCGCATTGACGGCGTACTGCAGCACGCCATGGCTCCGATTGCGCGGGAGCATCATCAGACCATTCTTTCCCGCATCAAAGTGATGAGCGAACTGGACATTGCGGAACGCCGCGTTCCCCAGGACGGTCGTTTTCGAGTCCGC
>JAJZIF010000517.1 GCA_021810735.1 Acidobacteriota bacterium | reverse complement strand
TCGGATGCCCTTCGAAGACCCTTCGAAGGGGTTCCGCATGGACTTGGAATGGGCTTCGAAGGGGCTTCTACTGCCACTTTTGGTTGGGATGGTTGGGATAGGTGGGGATGTTTTCCCCAGCTCCATATTATTTGGCATTGCCAAATTCCATGAGTTGAGAGGAAACATGCCAACCCATGCCAACCATCCCAACCCATTCATGCCGCCACCTCTCGTAAGCGCCACTGAGCGCGCCCATGCGGTGTCCCCACATGGACGAGCTTTCGCCCGGCTGCGACTCGGTCTCGATATTCTCGAAGCCAGTATCCGACCTTCACGGGGCTGCTGGCATCGCCGCAGGTGGCCATGCTCTGCGGGAATGCCTGCGGGAATGCCTGCGGGAATGCCGCGGGAATGCGTAAATGGGTGCGGCGGGCACACACCCCTATAGGGGGGGTGCCCGCGCATTCCCGCACTCCCGCACTCCCGCACCTGTCATAGGCGCAGAGAAGCAAGCCGGCCGGCGAACTCATGGCAGCACCAGCCCAGCCCGCGGGTGGCGATCGGCGGTGCGCCCCACTTCGCGGCTGATGAGTTCGGCCGCCATGACCATTTCCCGCATCGCGGCGGCGAAGCTTTTCTCGGTGGTGGTCTCGAGCAGCTTGTACTGCCTGGCGAGTCTGGGCAGGTAGCTCGGACTGGCTGTACTGGCGGTCCCGAAGATCTCCCGTGCGGCAAGCTTGGTGACGGCGCGCCGCACGATGTCCTTCGTGAACTCGCCCGTGGGCTGTTTGCCATGAGTGATCTGCGCCTCATCCGGAATTAGCACGCCACCGTCTGCCAGCGTGAAGCGTCGAATATCGAGCGGGGAGTAGTTCGCCTTGCGCCGGGCGAGATAGCGCACGTTGTCATCAGCGGGAGTATCGTTGTCCGCTTGATCCTGGTCAGGGGGGCGGTTCCCTAGATAAAGGCGGGCGCGGACAGCCCCTTCCCACGCCGTAGAGCCGCTGTATTCGCTCCCGGCGGCCTTTGCGGGGTGTCCCAGTAGTATTACGGCGGCCGGGGCGCACGCGCCCTGCACGAGCGCACAGAAGGTTGTGACGGCATGCCGGTCGTTCTCGTTGCCGCCGAATAGGCGGGCGATGTTGTCCAAGATGACCACATCGGCCCGGTAGTCCTGAACTTGCCCTCGCAGTTCATGGAGTACTGGCGTGGCCGTGAGCGCGCCGTAAATCGTCGCGCAGAGCGTGATATCGACGCCGGTATAGCTTTGAAGGAAGAAGCGGTCGGTCAGGGCCGGCAGCGGCGAGCCCATCCAGCCCGAAATTTCAATCTGCCGACGCCACAGTTCGGCCTGATCATCCTCGCCTGCCCACATGAGTACCCGCCGCGGCTCGAGCGGCTCGATGAACTCGCGCCCGATCGCAAGCGCAGTCCCGATGTGCTGCGCGAGCAAGGTTTTGCCGACGCCGCCCCTGCCGGCGAGCAGGGTCATGTGATGATGAGGAATCCAGTGCGGAATGATCCACTCGCGCGCTGGCGGTTCGCGGCCCTCAAGCGCTGACCATGGCACGAGCGCTCGATGCGAAACGGCTGGCGTCGATTCAGATTTATCCGGACGCCCATCCGACCCCCTCGGCTCCTCGAGCGGGGGCCCTTCATCCATCCAAGTCGGCGGCTCGCCTATATCGAGCGCCGCAACTTCGGAGCCCGATGCGCTCGCGATGCGCTCGATGCGCGTGCCAGCGCGTATTTTTTCCTCGGGCGTCATCTTGTCACCACATCGGCCACGTCGGCGCCGTCCAGAATTGGGGTGGCGATTTCAACCTCTCGTCCGGCATCGGCCCAGCGTCGCGCGCATGTCCGAGCGGCCTTGAGCCCGACCGGGTCGTGATCGGCAAAAACTGTCAACGCCTCGATGCCGGGGAGCACCGGGAACAACTCCAGGTTGCCGGCATCGACGGCCGCCCATACCGGGCTGAGCAGGTGCGCTGCCGCGAGAGCCGACTCTACACCTTCGGCGATGGCAAGCCCGTAGGTCACGGCTTCATCGGGCCACAATCTGATGACGCCGCCTTTCTTGCGGTGACCCCCCAGCAAGAGTTTGTCTTGTTCGGATCCGGCCTTTCCTCGGCCATCGCGCGCAAGTCTCGTAAAGTGCAGGCTCAACGGCTTGTTGGTTCTGGCGTCGGTGATCCGTGCGCACAGCGTTGGCGGATGTCGGTCTGTCGGTTCGAGAAACCGCAGGTCGCTGTCAGGCGGCGGCAACATACAACCACGGTGCCGCAAATAGATTTCACCTGCGGTTCCCCGCAGCGCTTGGGTGCGGCGCCAAATTGACTCGGCGCGCTCGGACCACTCGAGCGGCTCGGCGGAACGAGTCGGCGCCGGTGTAATGTCAGGTCGGCGCTCGAAGTTCTCGGCTTTGGTGTACCCGCATCGATGGCAAAAGGAAACGGTCCCGCGTTCATCTTCCGTGATTGCAAGAGCGGAGTCTTTTGAGCCCCGGTTGCAGACCGGGCAAGGCGCACGTTTGGTACTCATCGCGCGCCTCCAGCCAGCAGCCGCATGAGCGCCGGAAACGCAGACAAACGTGCCGGGCAAACCGGCCAATGCGCCGGTCGCGAGCACGTACCGCACCTTTGTTTCCGCTTCACATGGACGTAGCGATGTCGTAGAATTCGCACGTTGAATCCTCATTGCCCGGTGCGGCCTGCCAGCCTGCCGGGCATTTTTGTTTCAGGCCGCCGTTGCCCTGGGCGGATAAGTCACCGGCCCGGCGGCCAGTTTCTTTTGAATGTCCGCCCTGATTTGGTCCGTTGGCCACGCGACACCAGCACGCCCAATCCGAACGGGGCGTGGTATCCGTCCGGCCGTCATCTCGGCGTACAACCAGGAAACGGACCTGCCGCCATACGCTCTCAAAACTTGAGCACGGTTCAACAACGGGGCGTCCCAGGCAATCTTTGCGGAATCGAAGTTAGCGACTGGCGAAACCATTTTCGGGTCTCCAAAAAAAAGCCCGCGTGTGCGGGCCGATGGGTGCGCCGAGGGCGCGCGGAAGATTTTCAGGCCAAAAAAAACCCCGCAGATGCGGGGTCAGATCGTCATCGATGAAGCGATTACGTATGGTTCAGCGAAATGTCAGAAGGAATCTAAAGCTCAAAAAAACGTCCCGCCTGAAGCCGCTGCTTCAGCTGCCGAGGGTATGCTCGCAGGATAGATTCATGCCACCTGGGTCCACCAGGCTGGCTCAGGGTATGCTCTCAGGATTACATGGGAATTGTTAAAACAAT
>JAJZIF010000516.1 GCA_021810735.1 Acidobacteriota bacterium | reverse complement strand
CGAGGATGGGACAGAGCGCCCGGTACTTCTCTTGAATGACCCGGAACTGTTTTTCCGCCATGCAAGAAACATACAACTCTTCCACTAGATGTTCAAGTTATTTATGCGCAGTCTCTTATCGACGGATTATGGGTCTACCGTAAAAAGGAATCGTCGTATTCGAGTATTTTGGGGAGGCAAGTTCAATGAAATTTCCGTTCGCACTACCGTTGCTCGCGGTTTCCTGGTTGCCTATTTGTGCTGCTACACCGACTGCCTGGCAAATGAAGGTACAGCAGGAGATGCCGTTACTGGGGCACCGCAATTGGATCGTGATTGTCGATTCGGCCTATCCGTGGCAAGCATCTCCCGGCATCGAGACAGTGGAAACCGGCGCGGACCAGATTACAGTTGTGAACGATGTTCTCGATGCGATTTCCCGCTCCAGTCACGTCAGGCCAGTAGTGTATATGGATGCCGAACTTCCCTTTGTCACCGAGCAGGACGCTCCAGGAGTGACAAAGTATCGTCGGCAGATCCAAGCCGCACTAGGAAATCTTCCGGTACATTCTGTGCTTCACGAACAACTGATTCAGGAAATGAATCAGTCCAGTGGGACTTTGCACGTTTTGATATTGAAGACCACCCTGACGGTCCCCTACACGTCTGTTTTCCTTCGGTTGGATTGTAAGTATTGGAGCGATGCCGCGGAAAAGAAGCTGCGAGAGGCCATGAAGGATCGAGCATCCGCTCCTCCAGATTTCGGGCCTCAATAGGATGGACACGGCTTGCAGGCACTTCGGACGGGGAACTCGAAGTCGATCGCTTCCATGCTCGAATTGCGTATTCTTCTTCGCTACCAGGGGCCGGGTGGGCTAAGCGCGAACAATGCGAATAGCGAAGCTTGACGTTTACATCTGTCGCCAGGTCATATCCACTTTCACTGGAATTTCGTTTTTGATGGGGACCGTCAGGAACGACGGCCGGTCGATCTTGAAATCGGAGCATGTCGCGGGAATCGTTCCAGTGATCCGGACCTCGTTGCCCTGGGTCACCCGCTGGAATGGCACATGGCTGTAGTGTGCGGTCTGGCCGGCAAACTGGACATCGAGGTCTGCATAAATGGTGGGCGACGCGGTTGCCGCTTCAGGAAACTGCGTGCGTACGATGACCATGGGAAATTGGCCTCCACGCGTCGTTTGAATCATGTGAAGGTCGCGGTTGCTGTCTCCGGAATCGAACGACTTCACCGGTACTGCAATCAGGAAATTGCATTGCCCCGCGTGGCAAATGCCCTTGCCTTTCGCCGCATGACTGACGCCATCCACCTCGTGCATCGGATGAGACATGTGATAGCTGAGGGTGGATTGTTCCAGGACCCATTGCGTATCGGCTTGCGCAAACATAGGCAGCGCAAACAGCAACAAGGCAATCAGGGTTTTCTTATTCATCATCTTTATCATCTCTCCCAGAATTTCCAGTGAATCGGCCAAGATACAGCCACAATTGCCGCCCCGTACGCAATGGCCGTCACATACGCAACCGGGGCGTGCGCCGAAGCGATTCCATGGACCTTTTCTCCAGCGTTCTCCTGCTTGTACGCCATAATTCCCAGGATGGGTGTGGCGATCATGCCAGGACCATGTATCCATTCCAAATCACGGTGCAGGCGGATCGCACCCTTGGGCTTCACCCCCGGAACTTTCGGCGCGAAGATGGCGTAATAGGCCGTCGTATAGTACAGGCCCGAGGTCAGACCGCCGAGCGCGATGTGGAGATCCAGATTTGCCGAGGTCGGCTCTGTGATCGGCTGCCCGTTTTTCCCCTTCGCCTTGGCCTGGGGTCCGGAAATCAATGTCGCAAACATCGGAACCGCGGTGATAAGGCCGAGCGTTTGATGGACTTTGAGCATGTGCGTGCGCTTGTTGAGGAGAGCCTGCTGCTGCGCACTACCCTGCGTCTGAGTCGAAGAAAATCCCAGGTCCTGCAGCGAAGGCGCGTTCGCGTTGCCGGCAGGAGGATTCGGTACATTGGGCTGGGGAGCTGCCGGTAATTTGTTCGCAGGATTTTCTTGCTGCGACGAGGCGTCATTCAGTGCCAGGTCTATCTTCTGTTCTGCGGCGCCGGTAAGCGTGACGTTCTCTATTTTGGTGCCGAACCGTTCCGCAGGGACGGGGACTGTGTAATTTCCTGGCACCGGGTTTTGCTCGTTGTACACGCCAGCCGAGTCGGTTTGCACTTCTGTCGATTGTCTCGTGTCCACACCTTTGATGGAGACGCCCGCATGGTGTACGACCTGGCCTGAAGCGTCGGTGACGGTTCCCGATATGGTGGCGACCGTTTGGCCCCGCAACGAACTCCGCGTCAGGAGAGAAAGGATTGCGATTCCCACTCCTGCAGCGATCTTCGCCATGTTCCGTCTCATGGGCGCTCCTCTTCTGTCAACGTCAAGCTACGATATTTTTTCTTGGGAGGGATGCGGCGAGCGTCGCTCAATCATTAGTCTTAATCTAGTAAGAAGTCATGTCAAGCGATCCTGAAAAAGATCAGTAGTGCTAAATGAAATGGGAAAAAGATGAATGCGATTCTTATTAAGCGAGCGGTGGGAGGCGGGGTGCATGCAGAGATTTTCCACATCCATTGTTATTGTGATCGCAGTTCTTATCCTAACGCGATTTGTCCACGCTGCCCACTCGACAGCATCGCCTTTGCAAGCGGGAGACGCGTTCCCGGAATTTTCCGGTCAGACGCTTACAGGAAGATCTTTAATCTTGCCCGCGGCTGGCAGATACAAGTCAGCAGTGCTGGTTTTCTCCTTCAACAGAACGGCGGGCAAGGATGCCCGCTTGTGGAACGAGCATCTGGCGAGAGACTTCCCGCACTCAATCCCGGCCTACGGAATCATCCTGCTGGAGTCGGCTCCGAAGGTTTTTCGGGGGATGGCAATTTCGGGTATCAAGAGCAGCATGCCAGTCTCCGTGCAAGATCGAACCATCGTGTTGTATCGGGATGAGGAACTTTGGAAGCAGCGGCTTGCGGTAACCGATATCAACCGTGCGTATGTGCTTCTGCTGGGGTCCGCTGGAAACGTTCGCTGGGTGAACTCCGGTGCGTTTTCCGACACCATGTATGCACGTCTAAAGAATCAGCTGCAGGAATTGGCCCGTCCGCATCCGTAGTCCTGTACGGGAAGTTTCAATTCAGAAAGCGTATCTCAATGCGACCCGCTAGCGTCCGAATGGAATCTCCATGGACGCTCCCAAGCTTTGCGTTCGCGGATCGGCAATGGGGCTGACTG
>JAJZIF010000515.1:2004-3285 GCA_021810735.1 Acidobacteriota bacterium | reverse complement strand
ATTGCCGAAGACAACAACGTTGATCTTGACCAGATTCAAGGCACGGGCGCCAATGGCCGGATTACGAAAGAGGATATTCAGCGCTATCTCGATGGGCGGCAAGCGGCCGGCGCGCCAGCTCCGCCGCCGGTTTCCGCCGCGCCTGTGCCTGCAACAAGCGCGGCCGCGGCGCCCATGGAGAGCGGATCGGCCGCGGCCGTGCCGGGCGAGTTGGTGCCGCTCAGCAAAATGCGCGCCATTATTGCGCAGCGCATGGTGGAAAGCGCGCAAATTGTTCCCCACGTGCACACGGTCTTCAAGATCGATATGACCCGCATCGCGCGGCTGCGCGAGCGCGAAAAGAGCCGGTTTGAGCAGCGCAATGGCATCAAGCTCACCTTTATGCCCTTTATCGCGGCGGCCGCGATCGAGGCGCTGCGCAAGTTCCCCATTGTTAACGCGTCGATGGAGAAAGACGCCATCCGCTATCACGCGAACATCAATTTAGGCATTGCGGTCGCGGTGGACTGGGGATTGATTGTGCCGGTGGTGAAGCAGGCGGAGGAACGCAACTTTCTGGGCCTGGCGCGCACCATCGCCGATCTTGCCAATCGAGCGCGCAGCAAGCGCCTCAAACCCGACGAGGCCTCAGGTTCCACTTTTACCCTCACCAACGCGGGCATTTTTGGCGAGGAATTCGGCATGCCGATCATCAACCAGCCCGATGCGGCGATTCTCGGGATCGGCGGGCTCAGAAAGGAGCCGGTTGTTGTCACCGATGCGCACGGCAACGACTCCATCGCGATTCGCTCGGTTCAGTACTTCTGTCTCGGCTTCGACCACCGCATTATTGACGGAGCCGACGCGGGCAGATTCATGAGCGAGTTCAAAAAGGCGCTGGAGAACTGGAACCAGGAGATCGGATGACGGCGGCCTGCGCGGGGCAAAGAGCAGCTCTCAGCTTTCAGCTTGCCTGGTGAGGAGACGGGAGTTCAGGCCTGGTGGCCGCAGATTGCGGAGCGCGCGGCTTTGAAACCGGCCGTGGCCGAGTGCGGTTCCCAAAGCGGTTCCGACTTGCGCGGCGCGGGCGAGGAGGGACAGCCGTGCCGCAATGCGGGAAGTGAGGCCATCCGGATCTGCGTTTTTGGCGGGAAACAAAATTGCCTGCAAGAAATCTGTGGAAAAGAAAAATATTTGGGGGGGGTGGGTGCGTTGCGTATGGGTACGGACCGGGCACTTACCTGACATTTTGAACCGGGAGGATAGCTGACACTGCAACGAGGGTTTGAGGCGTTAGAACGT
>JAJZIF010000515.1:0-1994 GCA_021810735.1 Acidobacteriota bacterium | reverse complement strand
GGGGGGGTGCGTTTCGTATGTGGGCGCGCTGGATGGGCCGGGTCCTGCTCGGGTTCTTCGCCGGAAGATATGTGGAAGCGGCCATGTTTTGATGGTACGCGGCGGGACAGAAATTGTCTGCAACGGTAATGTGTTGGATTGGCAGAGGTTGGAGCGCGCGGGGCTTGACAAGTTTTGGAGCGAACCCCTTGGGTGAGACAGTTTCCTGCTTTTCCGGAGATAGGCGCTAATGGATAGCCGGTCTACGTAATTCCCGCTCCGTGACCGGAGCGGGAATCACGTGGTGCCCCCTGACTTGCATCAGAAGACGATTTTGCCGCTGAATTGCCAGTCCCTCGGTGGCTGGCCCGAGTTCCTGAGTGTACCGAAGTTGCTGTGCGTGTTGGTTGCGAGCCAATTGCCGCCCGGACCCGTTACACCGCCGTTATCGTTCGGATTCTGTAATTGGTTGATCGTCGTGCTGGGCCCGCCCCAACTGAAATGGTTGGTCAGGTTTTGGACCTGCGTTCCGAAGACAAACGACATGCCCTCCCTGATCTTGAAGGTTCGGCTGAGGCCACCGTCAATCTCCCAGAAGCCAGGACCAAAGGCGTTAAATCCACCGGTGGCAGGAACGTCGCCCACTTGGTACGTTTGATTGGGCACAAAGAACGCATCCGCATTCAGGAACGGCGTTGTGGCGGCGGTCAAGGCGTTGATGCCCTGGCCATAGTTTCCATGGATGCGGACATTTCCGTGGAATGCCGGGTTGAAGCTTGGATTGCAGCCCAGGCCTACAGCACGGCAGCCAGAGGCTCCAAAGCCAAGGATCGCTCCGGAGGTATAGCTGTAGATGCCGGAGGCCTGCCAATTGCTGGCAATCAGGTTCACAAATGGGTTGCTTCCCCCAATGTGGCCTTTTCCAAACGGCAGATCGTAGGTTCCATAGGTGTGCAGGACCTGGCGCGGATCGTGCTCGGAATAATCCAGCGCCCTCTGCTGGCGAGCAATGCCATCGGTGATCGCCGAAGCCGGAATATTGTAGCCGGTTCGGCAGCAGGCACTCGAATCCATCTCTCTGCTGTAGGTGTAGTTCACGCTGAAGTCAAGCCCGTGCCATGTTCTTTGGCTCAGGATAATCTCCAGTCCGCTGTAGGCAGCGGTGCCTGTGTCGTTATAGACATCGCTAATTCCGCCATATTGCGGGAACGGAGACAGCATCGCCTGGATGGTTCCGGTTTTACTGCCAAAGTTGGAGTAGGGGATTTGCAGCGACGGGTCAATGGCCTGTGCCGCCTGAAAAGCCGTCTCGCCGGTACTTGAGTTTACGATAGCGGTGGGCAAATCCGGCAAATAGGGTCCCAGCGCCTCGTATTTCGGGTTGATCTCATTTTGCAGAAAGCCGTTGTTTGCGCCGTAAAGGAAGTGCGACTCACTCCCTACGTAGTTGATGGACAGCACAAGGTTGCGGGAAATAGCTCTCTGCACGCCGACGTTCCAGGTTTCAGAGTAAGGAGAGCGATTTGCGGACATTGGATCGAGAGTGCCAACGCCCTGCGGAGAGACGCCAACTCCCGACGAGGTTACATAGTTTCCGGTATTGACTCCCGGCGTGATATTGGGCCGGGGGCTGTTGGTGGGCGTAAAGGGCGGCAATGAGGTACTTGCAATGTTTTCAGCCTGGAAGTCGGTGCTGTTGTTCAGGTAGAAGGCAGGCTGCTCGCCCTGCACTGAGTTGGGATAAAAGACGCTGCCGACCATACCGGTCTGCCCGGAGCCGTTATTTGCGTTGCCAGCTCCGCCGACGCCACCGCCGAGAGAAGACATGACGCTGAATCCGCCGCGGACCACGGTTTTGCTGTCCAGAGAGTAAGCAAAGCCGACCCGGGGCTCTACGTTACCAAAATAGGTGCCGTAGGGATTGCGGCAGCCGCATGAATAGGGGCCGTAACCGGCATATTCAATGGCACCCAAATTGCCGGTGATGGGGTTGGTGAGATGGGGATTCATGAACG
>JAJZIF010000020.1 GCA_021810735.1 Acidobacteriota bacterium | reverse complement strand
GCTTACAACTCAGGAACGGGTACTCGACGCCGTAAAATCAACAACTTCCCCGCAAAAACCATTGAGATCGGCAAAGACTCTATTTTTCGCTCACGCGAGTTCACACTCTGGTGAGATGGACGGCGAAGCCGCGCTCGTTGGTCCGGCCGAGGCTCTCGTACCCGCTCATTCGATCCGTATATCCATACGAATCAAATCGTATTGACCACATAAAATCGCAGCGTTGCCTGCGACTGTAAACAATATGAAACAAAAGACTTATACGTCTAATGTCAGCGCAAGATCAACATTCTATGGCACTTGTTGGAGATACAGCGAAACACTCTGAAATCGTAGGGTGAAGAGCCCACCCGGGAAGCACAAAAGCCCGCTCACCGCGGGCTTTCATGCTTCCACAAACTCGAATGCAGGCAGAAATCTATTTCTCGACTTCCACCCCGCGCCAGAAGGCGATATGGCCCTTGATATTCCGGGCCGCTGGTTTCGGGTCTGGGTAGTACCAGGCCGCGTCCGGGTTCTCCTGCCCGTCGATCAGGATCGTGTAGTACTTCGCCTGTCCCTTCCATGGGCAAGTCGACGTCGTCGAGCTGGGACGCAGATACTCGCGCTTCACCGAGCTCTCTGGGAAGTAAACATTCCCCTCCACCGTCACAAACGTGTCGCTTTCGGCCACAACTTTGCCATTCCACACCGCTTTGGCCATCGTCCTACCGTCCTTCCCTGCCGCCCGGCCACCGTCCGGACCGCAACCCTTTCACCTTACCAGAACAGAAACAGCATCGCCCTCAGGCCCGCGCTTCGGCGGCTTTGGTCCGCCGTGCCTCCAACGCCCGAGCCATGGACTCAACCCGCTCCTGCGCCGCCGGATACCGCTCGATCAGCCGCTCCGTGTGCATCAAAAAATTCGGGTTGACCTTCCGTGCCTCAGCCAGAAATGGCCGAAATTTCGCGTAAAGGAACAAAGGCTCCCCATTGCAATCTAGGAACAGGTCCCCGTTCAGCGCCCCATGCAGCACAAACGCCACCGCCATTTCCCAGTAGCTCGTCACCTGCCGGAACCACGCGTTCTGCTCCGTCCCCCAGGCCTGCACCGGGGCCATAAACTCCTCAAAAGACTGGGGATTAAACTCAGCCGCAATCCAATGCCGCGCCTTGCGCATCGTCTCTTCGCGCCGCAGATCATACAACTTCAGAACAAGTTCCGCATCATGAGCGGTCGCCAGCGTCGATTCCATTCATCCACTCTCCCAGAAAGCCTCTTCGCACTATAAATGAAACGCCGGCAGCGGCTTAAGCAATTCCTCAATCCCTGTATCCAGGAGACGCTACCCTCCAGTCGACGCGACCATCAGGGAGCGGCGATCCCGCACTGGGGGCGTGAGGGCACGTTAACTCGGAAATTCCCGTAAGCCTGCCGGCGCAGAAAAACGTGAGCCTTCGGCGCTTACACCTTGGCCAGCTCTTCCACCACCGGCCCGTGCGTCGCCGCCGTCGGCCGCGCCGCTGGCTCCGCTGGAGCATCCCCAATGCGCTTCGTAAAACTGCAGGCCGCGCCACCTTCGGCTTCGCCCTTCTTCTTGCGCTTGCCCGCAGCTTCCTCCTCGGCGCCCGACTTCTTGTTGTTCGGGCACACCAGGTACACACCCGACTTCAGCGTCTTCTCCATCAGGTACGGGCTGCCACACTCAGGGCATTTCTTGTCCACTGGCTTGAAGTTGGCGGTAAAGTCGCACTTCGGATACTCCGAGCACCCGTAGAACACGTTGCCGCGCCGCGCCTTCTTCTCCACAATCTCGCCCTTGTGGCACACCGGGCACTTCATACCGATCGTGTTCTGCTTGATGTACTTGCACTTCGGGTAGCCCGAGCAGGAAACAAACTCCCCGTACTGCCCGCTGCGCAGCACCAGCGGCTCGCCGCACTTCGGACACTTCTCGTCCAGCGGCTGGGGCGGCTTCTGCTGCTGCTTCTGGTTCAGCCGCCGAACCGTCTTGCACGGCGGATCCTCGTTGTACCCTGGGCACGCCATGAACGGCCCCCACGGACCATTCCGCCGCACCATCACCCGGCCGCAGTTCTCGCAGTACTCTTCCTGCTCTTCCACCTCGCCACCCGGCCCGGCAAGGTTCGGCTTGCCTTCAAAGTTCTCCTTCGTGAACGTGCATCCGCCCTTCTTCTTCTTGTCGTAGGCGCTGCACGCGTAGAACGATCCGAACTTGCCCCACTTCAGCACCAAAGGTGAGCCGCAGATGTCGCACTTCTGGTCCGTCGGCTTCTCCATCCGCTTGATGTCTTCCATGTTCTCGGCCGCGTCTTCCAGCTCCTCGGCAAAGTGGCCGTAGAAGCCGTTCAGCAGATCCGTCCAGCGTTCCTTGCCCTCTTCGATATCATCCAGCTCTTCTTCCAGCCGGGCCGTGTACTTTGTGTCGAAGATATATGGGAAGTTCTTCACCAGAAGGCCCGTCACCACCGTTCCAATCTCGGTGGGAACAAACTTCCCGGTGCGCCCGCCCATCTTCACTACGTACTCGCGGTCTTGGATCGTATTGATAATCGTCGCGTAGGTTGATGGCCGCCCGATCCCGCGCTCTTCCAGCTCCTTCACCAGCGAGGCCTCGTTGTATCGCGGCGGAGGCTCCGTGAACTTCTGCGCACCGGCCACAGCCGCTGCCCGCACCGGAACGCTCACTTCCGGCTCTACAAACTCAGCCAAAGCTCCTCCCGCGCCGGCACTCTCATTTCGCGCCTCGGCCTTCGCGGCCTTGGCGCGGTGCTGCCTGCGCGCTTCCTCCACCTTCTTCTGGCGCTCCCGTTCAGCCAGCACTTTCAGGTGTTCGGCCGTCGCCAGTTGCAGAGGCATGTTCTCGGTCAGTTCCGGCAGCTTCTGGTCTTCTTCCTCGGCGATGCTTTCGTTGTAGACCTTCAGGTAGCCCTCAAACTTCAGGATTGAACCCGTCACCCGATAGTCGTAACGCCGATCCGCCTGCGCCGCGATCTCCACCGTCGTCTGATCATAGATCGCCGGCATCATTTGCGAAGCCACAAACCGTTGCCAAATCAGCTTGTAAAGTTTGTACTGCTCGTCCAGCACAAACGGCCGAATATCGTCCGGATGAATCTCCGGATCCGACGGACGAATCGCTTCGTGCGCGTCCTGCGCATCCTTCTTGGACTTGAAGCTGTTCGGCGCTACCGGCAGATACTTCTCGCCCAGCTTCTTCTTGATATATCCACGCACCGATTCGATCGCCTCAGGCGCCACCCGCGTCGAGTCCGTACGCATATAGGTGATCAGACCTACCGCGCCGCGGCTACCCAGCTCCACGCCTTCGTACAGGCGCTGCGCTACGCCCATCGTGCGCTTCACGTTAAAGCCCAGCGCGCCCGCCGCAGCCTGCTGCAGTTTGCTGGTCGTAAACGGAGCCTGCGGCGAACGCCTGCGCTCTTTGCGCTCCACCGTCCGAACCAACCACTTCGCCCGCAGTGAAGCCTCGACAATCTCCTGCGCCGTCCTGCCATCCGGAACCGCCGGCTGACTCACGGTTTCCACCGCCGCCCGCTTCCCGTCGATGCCCACAAACCGGGCAATGAGAGGCGTAAATTCCTTCGCCTTCGCCGGCGACTCCAGCACCGCCTCGATCGTCCAATACTCGACCGGCTTGAAGTCCTTGATCTGCTGTTCTCGCTCCACAATCAGTCGCAGCGCAACCGTCTGCACGCGCCCCGCGGAGAGTCCGCGCCGCACCTTGTCCCACAGCAGCGGAGAAATCTGGTAGCCCACAATGCGGTCCAGCACACGCCGCGTCTGTTGCGCGTCCACCAGGTGCTGGTCTACGTGCCGCGCGTGGTCAAAGGCATTCTTCACCGCCTTCGATGTAATCTCATTGAACGTCACACGGTAGATCGAAGCCGGCTTCACCACATTCTTCAACTCGTCAGCCAGATGCGCGGCAATTGCTTCGCCTTCGCGGTCTGGGTCGGGCGCCAGATACACAGCATCGGCTTTCGACGCCAGCTTCTTCAGACGGTCCACGACCTTCTCTTTGCCCGGAATCACAATCAGTTCCGGCTCAAAAGTGCCCTTTTCAACGTCCACACCGAGCTTGTTCTTCGGCAGATCCTTGATATGCCCGATCGATGCTTCCACCTGGAAGTCTTTTCCGAGATATTTATTGATCGTCTTCGCCTTCGCTGGCGATTCAACGATCACAAGTGATTTCCCCATTTGTTCCCTTTGGTCCGAATCCTCTCCGGCCCGCGCTCCCATCCTGAAAAATGAGCGCATTGTCTTGCAAACTATCACGTCACGTGATGGGACGCACAGCGGAGCGCGATTACGCCATTTTTTATTTTTTCCTCAGCCGGCCCATTTGGCCGACGCCACGGCCTAGTCTTTCAGTGCGGCAGGAAAGCTCTTCACGTAATTCTTACCCGGAAGCTGCCGGATTCGTCCAGCCAACTCCAGTTCAAAAAGCGTCGTGAAAATCTCTGATGAACTCATCTCCCCCTCCAGCTTCTCGAGGATTTCTTCCATCTGCAGCGCCTCATCGTGCCGTAGCAGGCGCAACAGGCTTGCCTCTGCCGGAGGAAGCGGCTTGTCCACAAATAACGATGCAGCAGACTCGCCTTCCGATGCAATCCCTTGCGCCGATTCCAGCTCGAGACGGACATCGGTCGGTAACTCCTCCCACACGTCTTCCCACGTAGCCGTAAGCTTTGCACCCTGTTTAATCAACGTGTTAGGACCCCACGCGTTTTTGTTCGTCACATTTCCCGGTACAGCAAAAACATCCCGGTTCTGCTCGATCGCGCATCGCGCCGTCACGCGCGTTCCGCTGAACTCGCCGCCCTCCACCACCAGCACGCCAACGCTCAACCCACTCAGGATCCGATTCCGCTTCGGGAAATTCTGCGGTGCCGGAAACGTCCCCAGTGGCATCTCCGAAATGATGGCTCCACCCGTCCCGATAATTTGCTCCGCCAGCGCCTTATTCTCCTTTGGATAAATCACGTCCACGCCCGTGCCCCACACCGCCAGTGTCGGCTTTTTTGCGGCCAGCGCGCCCTTGTGCGCCGCCGTGTCCACACCCCGCGCCATGCCGCTCACAATCAGCAAGCCATGCACTGACAAATCACGCGCCAGCATCTCTGCCATTCCTGTCCCATAAGGCGTAGGATGCCGCGTCCCCACCACAGCGATGGAGTGTCGGCTTAGCAGCGATGCATCGCCGCGGAGCCACAGCACCGGCGGTGCATCAAAAATCTCCTGAAGGCGCGCCGGATACGCATCATCCCGATGCGTCAAAAATCCTGCGCCGGTCTGCGTCATCCGTTCCAGTTCCTCGTCAGCAACTTTCCGCGCCATGCCGCTATTCACAAACTGTGCTGCTTGTGCAGGAAGATTCAGCGCTTCCAGCTCCGTCAGCGGCATGTCCAACAGTCTCCGCGCGCTTCCTGCCTTCTCAATCGAGCGCAGGATTCTCCGAGGTCCCAGCCCTGGCGTCAGAGCCAGTCCCAGCCACGCGAGCCGTTCCTCGGTCACGGCCGGATAGGCCGCCTTCAATTCCAATTCCTGCACATCGTTCCCCATCTGGCGGTCTTCCACCGTAATTCTCTCTCCCTGCTCTCATTTGCCCGGGTACGGCCAAGATGACAGCCTTCCTCATCGATACACTCAGCGCCATGAACAGACAGGAATGAAGCCAACCACCAAAGCGAGATTCCGATTCCCCCAGGGATGCCGCGAACGAATGCTCTGAGTCAGCTTCTAGTCTGCCCCGACTTCTG
The DNA here is from genome assembly GCA_021810735.1 of Acidobacteriota bacterium. The sequence goes on along the minus strand of JAJZIF010000020.1, from coordinate 13,302 downwards.
CGTCAATGACTCTTGGCACTCTTCCGGTTACCGAAGCTACTTGCTCGTTCGTTGCTACACTGGGGAGTGAAGCTCCGCATTGCCGCCATCTCTTTTCTGAACCCCGCCCCGCTCATGTGGAACTTCGAACATCCACCAGCGCAGCAGGAACTAGCCAACCGCTACGAACTCACCTGGTCTACGCCCTCTGTCTGCGCCGCAAGGCTCGCCTCTGGCGAAGCTGACATTGGTCTGGTTCCCATCGCCGCCTATGCTTCGCAGCCAACCATGCAGATCATTCCCGGCTGCACCATTGCCTCGCTCAAGCACGTTCGCTCCATTATTCTGGTCGTCCGTGAAAATCGCGCCATGCAGGACATCCGCAGGGTTGCGCTCGACACCTCCTCCCGCACGTCAGCTACCTACACGCGCATCCTCTTTCACAGGCTCTGGAACACCTCACCTGCGTTCGAACCGCACAGCCCCGACCTCGATTCCATGCTCGACGCAGCCGATGCCGCATTGCTCATAGGCGACCCTGCACTCCTTGCACTTGAAGACCGCAATGCGCGCTATCAGCGCACGGGCGAAGCCCTGCTCTACATCGACCTCGCTGAGGAATGGAATCGCCTCACTGGCACACCCTGGGTCTCCGCCTTCTGGGCCATCCGCCCTGAAGCTCCTGCCGAAACCGGGATCTGGCCTACGCAGATCATCGCGGATTTTCAGGCCTCGCGCGATGCCGGTCTCGCGCACGTTGACGACCTCGTCACCGAATGGAGCGCGCGCATACCCGTGCCCGCCTCAACGATCCGCACCTATCTCACGGAAAACATCTGGTACCTACTCGACGAAGCCTGCATTACCGGCATCCAACTCTTTTATCGCTACGGCGTGGAGTGTGGTGTCCTGCCCTCCGTGCCGAAACTGCGTTTCCTTGGGTGAAATGACATCTGCTGCCATCGCTTCGTTGCTCTCTGCCACGCTCGTCGTCCAACGCCCGACCGAATCGCTGCCCGCATCCATGTGGCGCTATCTATCCAGCGCTGCAGTCGTTTCTCTAGGCGAGGGCAACACTCCGCTGCAGCTCATCGCGCCCGCTCCCTCGGTCCTGCTGAAGGACGAAGGTCGCAATCCCGGCGGCAGCACACTCGACCGTGTCGCTTCGGTCCTTACTTCCATCGCAAAGGCCGCCGGCCAAAAGCATCTCACCTATGCTGGCGAAAGCGATTCCCTGGCCGCCGCGCTCGCGGTCTACGCTGCACACGCGGGACTGCCATGCGCGGTTTCCCTCAGCAGCGACGCAGATGACCTTGATCATCTGCGCATTTCCGCTGCCGGCGCCACGCTGCTTGAATCCGGCAATTCCATCCACCCCGAAGGTGCACTTTCCTCGGAGGGTATCGCCCTGGCCGCGCGCTTGGCCGCGCACACGGTCGCCTGTGAGATCGCCGAGCAGATGCAGTGGAAGCTCCCGGAAACCCTGCTCATCCCCGGCGCTACACCCGCCGAACTCCTCCACTTCGAACAGTCCTTTGCCTTTCTGCTCGAACACAACTGGACGACCTCCGTGCGTGCCCCGCGCTGCCTCGCGGTACATATCGCACCGCCGCCACATGCTCGGGCCAAAGCTGCGGCGCGAATCGCCGCACGGGCACTGCAGCAGCTTTCCGATCAGGTCATCGTAATCGAAGAGGATCGTGTTCGCGAATCATTACACCACATGGCCCGCGTGGGATGGATGCTTTCACCCGCCGCCGCCGCCGGCATCGCTGCAGCTCAGACTCTGCCCGCTGTCGCCGCGCCCATCGTGCTCATCGAGCCGCGTTCCGCCCTCACCGCCGCGCGCGAAATCGCCCAGTTCCTCGGCATCCGCCGCTATCCCACGCGCATGCCCGTCGGTGGCATCATCTCGCCGCAATAATCGATTCAATATCCGCGCGCAACCAGCGATTCCATTGTCAGCGTCGACTCCTGCCGCGCGCGATGCTGCTCCAGAGCCAGCTTCATCAGCACATCTGCTTCTAGGTTCACCTTCGTACCCGGTTTCAGGGTATGAAGGTCTGTCGCTGCATAGGTATGCGGAATGATCGCCACTGCCAGCTCTGCGCCGTCCCACCTCGCTACCGTCAGACTGATGCCGTCAATCGCAATCGAACCTTTCTCCACCACATATGGTCGCACCCCCTCAGGCACCGCAATCCGCAGCCACCAGTCCGTCTTGTCACGGTCCGCCGCCGCATCGACCGGATCCAATGCCAGCAGCGTCCCCGTCGCATCCACATGCCCCTGCACCACGTGTCCGCCGAGCGGCATTCCAGACGGTGTCGGCAGTTCCAGGTTCACGACTGTCCCCTCTGCCATATCGCCAAGCGTCGTGCGCGCCAGCGTCTCCGCCGCCAGATCAGCATGAAAAATTCCAGGCACAAGATCCAGCGCGGTCAGGCAAACCCCATTCACCGCAATGCTGTCGCCTTCGTGCAGCTTTTCGGCCAGCGCACCGGCTTCCACAGTAATCCGCGCCGCACCCTGCCGTTTCTCAATGCTCCGAATCCTGCCCGTCGCCGCAATCAATCCTGTAAACATGCTCTTACTCTATCGAACGCATCGTCTCCGCACGTCATGACGCGAAAATCTCTGCATCCCATGGATCACGCACATATCCCGTCCAGCGCACATCCGGCCCGAACTGCGCCGTCGACACGCGGCTCACACGCAGCCGTTGCATTCCCAGCTTCTCCATCAGCGGAAGCGCTCCGTTGCCCAACATCACCGGGGCATAATACAGCACCAGCTTGTCCACGCACTCATCCTGCAGCGCAGACGCCGCGACTTGTCCGCCCGCCTCAATCATCACGGAAATCATCTGCATCTCTGCCAGCCGCCGTAGCACCTCCCCGATCGGAACCCGGCCCGGTACGCGGCTGCGCAACGACTCTACGCGCACGCCACGCGCTTCCAGTGCTGCCACCCTCGGCGCCGGAGCGCCCGTGCAAAACACCAGCACATCTTCGTTTGCCGTCTTGACCAGCTTCGAGTCCAACGGCAGCTGCAACTCTGAGTCGAGCACCACGCGCAACAACGGACGCCGCCGCGGCAACCCTGTGCGGTCCGTCAGTCGCGGATCATCTGCCAGCACCGTCCGGATCCCCGTCAACAGCACATCGTGCTCATGTCGCATCCGTTGCACATCGTTGCGAGACTCGGCCCCCGTAATGAAATACGGCTCTTTCCTGCGCGCCACACCTTGTCCCGGCGCAATCCGCCCGTCGAGCGAAACACCTGCCTTCAGCGTCACAAAAGGCTGGCTTGTGCGAATGAATCCCGCAAATGCATCATTCAGCTCACGGCCCTCATCGCCGCCTTCGCCGCACTTCACCGCAATCCCTGCCCCGCGCAACCGCTCCAATCCCTTGCCATTCACTTCCGGGTTTGGATCGCCCGTCGCCACCACCACTCGCGCCACGCCACCCTGAATCAACGCTTCCGTACAGGGCCCCGTACGTCCCGTGTGACAGCAAGGCTCCAGCGTCACATATGCCGTCGCACCTCGCGCACTTTCGCCCGCCTGCTTCAGCGCGGCGACTTCAGCGTGGTCTTTCCGGTCGTAGTCGTGGAAACCCTCCCCAACCACCGCGCCATCCTGCACCAGCACGCAACCCACTGCGGGATTCGGCGAACTTACCGCTTTTGACCGCCGGGCCAGCTCCAGCGCACGCCGCATCCAGCGCGCATCTTGTGCACACTGCAACTCCGCTTGCTGGCTGCCTGCATCGGCCATCAATTTCCTCGCTATGAACGGCTCGCGGCCGGCTCGCCCAGCAGCGCTTCCACAAAAGCTCCGCTGTCAAACGGCAGCAGGTCGTCGACCTTCTCCCCAATCCCCGCAAACCGCACCGGCACGCCCAGTTCGCGCGCTATCGCAATTGCAATGCCGCCCTTCGCTGTGCCATCCAGCTTTGTCAGCACGATACCGGTCACACCCGCCGACTCGGTAAACAGCCGCGCCTGCTGCAATCCGTTCTGCCCCGTCGTCGCGTCCAGCACCAGCAACACTTCGTGCGGCGCATCTGGAATCAGCCTCTGCGTCGTCCGCCGCATCTTGTCAAGCTCCGCCATCAGACCGGTCTTCGTGTGCAATCGTCCGGCAGTGTCCACTATCAGCACATCGATTTTGCGGGCCTTGGCCGCCTCCAGCGCGTCGAACAGTACCGCCGAGGGGTCCCCTCCCTGTCGTGTCTTGATAATCTCCACACCCGTGCGCTCGCCCCACACCTCAAGCTGTTCAATCGCCGCCGCGCGAAATGTATCCGCTGCACACAGCAGCACCGTCTTGCCCTGCCGCCGGTAATAGGCAGCCAGCTTGCCTGTCGTGGTTGTCTTGCCCGTCCCGTTCACGCCCACCATCAAGATCACCTCCGGCGGCGCGGCCACCGTCTTCGGAGGCTTCTCCTGGTCGTCCAGTATTTTCTTCAGGCTCGACTTTAGCAACTCGCGCAACTCTGCTCCGTCGCGGATCTGCTCCCGCCTGGCACGCTCCCGCAACTGCTCCGTCACCTCAGCGGAGACGTGCACGCCCAAATCCGACGCAATCAGGCTCATCTCCAGCTCTTCGAGCGCCGCTTCGTCTACGCCCCGTGTCATCGCCACGACGGAATCAATCCGCTCGCTCAGCGAATCCCGCGTGCGCGTGACCGCCTGCTTCATGCGGTCAAAGAAGCCTTTTTCCTGCGGCTGATCGAGGCTGCCAAACAGTGTCTGAATCATATTTTTGAGTGTAGCAATCGCGCCGTACCTACGCTGCGAAGTCCAGGCCCCTCTACTCGTCGCGCCCCGGACGGCTCATAAGTGCTTGCATTCCTTCCAACGGCGAACACCGGCCCTCCAGCACTGCCTGCACTTGCTCGGCAATTGGCATCTCCACACCCACTCTCGCTGCCAATCCCAGCGCGGCCGACGTCGTCCGGACCCCTTCGGCCACCTTGCCACCCAGCCCATCCAGTATTTCCTCCAGCTTCCGTCCTTTACCCAGCTCGATGCCCACCATGCGATTTCTTGACAGTGCTCCGGTACAGGTCAGCACCAGGTCACCCAGCCCTGCAAGCCCCGCAAGTGTTTCGCGTTTTCCGCCGCACGCCACCGCCAGCCGCGTGATCTCGGCAATTCCGCGCGTAATAATCGCCGCCGTGCTGTTGTGTCCCAGCCCAAGCCCTGTCACAATGCCCGAAGCAATAGCGATCACGTTCTTTAGCGCGCCGCCTAACTCCACGCCGCACACATCGTCGTTTGTATAAAGCCGCAGCGAGCCGCTCGAGAAAATCCGTTGCACTTCCGTGGCAAAGGCCGCATTGTCAGATGCCACCGTCACCGCCGTCGGAAACCCCGCAGCGACTTCCTGTGCAAAACTCGGCCCGCTGATCACCGCAAGCGGCAGACTCAGCCCATGCTGCCCAGTCACCTGTGCAATCACCTGCGACATCCGCAGGTAAGTCCCATCCTCAATGCCTTTGGTCGCGCTCACCAGCTTGTGATCCGGCCGGAGGTGCCTGGAAAATTCCTCATACGAGTGCCGAACATGATGCGACGGCATCACGCTCACTACAACCTCGGCCGGCGAAAGCGCCTCTTCCTGGCTCGCCGTCACTTTCAGCGAAGCCGGAATGGCAAATCCCGGCAAAAAGTCGCGATTCTCCCTGCTCTCGGCAATCGTCTCCGCCACACGCTCCGAATGCGACCACAACGTCACCTCATGCTCGCCAGTGCGCGTCAAATGCAGAGCAATCGCGGTACCCCACGCACCGCTCCCCATCACTGCAATTCGGCTCATGCGGCCTCGGTGCGCGGCTTGCCAAAGCGGTACTCCGTACCCTTCACCAGCCGGACAATATTCTGCCGGTGCTTCCAGATCACCAGCACCGCCAGAAACAGAATCACGCCCCACATCAGCATTCCGCGCGGACCATTCTCCATCGCTCGCGCAATCGGAGGAAACGCTGCCGTCGCCAGGATAGATCCCAGCGAAACATACCTCGTCAGGAGAAAAATAAGCGCGAATATTCCCAGGCACACCAGCGCCGGAGCCGGTGCCAGCGCCACAAATACGCCAAACGCCGTAGCTACGCCCTTCCCGCCTTTAAAGTGTAGCCACACAGGATAGATATGTCCCAAAATGGCGAACAGAGCGCCCATTGCCTGCGCATCGTGCAGCGTCAATGCGCCCGTCCCAGCATGCGCCCCCCATATTCCGCACAGCAATACCGCCGCCACGCCCTTGCATGCATCCAACACAAATGTCAGCGCGCCCAGTCCCTTCGCACCCGACCGGATCACGTTCGTCGCGCCAATATTCCCGCTGCCTTTCTCCCGGATATCCTCCTTGCGGAAGAACCGCACCAGAAGGTAGCCGAAGGGTATCGACCCGAGCAGATACGCTGCAATCGCCAGAATGATGTAAGTCGCCACGGGCATGCTATCTCCACTTGAAACAGCGTCAGTTACATTTACATTAAACGTCGGCGAACCATGTCCAGCGCCTGCTGCGCCGCCAGGCTCCGCACGCGGCTTCTGTCTCCCGTAAACCGCTTCTCCAGCGTCTCGGTTGAGTCATCGCCGCTCACTGCAAAATACACCAGCCCAACCGGCTTCTCTTCTGAACCACCGCCCGGTCCCGCAATTCCGGTCACAGCCAATCCATAATCGGCGTCGCACTGCCTCCGAATTCCTTCGGCCATCGCCGCCGCCACTTCCCCGCTCACGGCTCCATGACGCGCAATCAACTCCGGATTGACTCCGGCAAACTTCGTCTTCAGCTCGTTGCTATACACCACGGCTCCCCCTAAAAAGGACCGCGAGCTACCCGGAATATCCGTCAACCGCTCCGCAATCAGGCCGCCGGTGCAGCTTTCTGCCACCGCTAGTGTAGCCCCATGCATTCCCAGGTAATACAGCACAATCTGCTCCAGCGTCTCGCCCTGTGAGGAATAGAGTATGTCATCCAGCTCTTCTTCAATGCGCCCCGTCAGCTCATCCACACGCAGCTTCGCCTGCGCCAGCAGGGGCTTCCTGCATGAGAGATTCACCTGGATATCCCCCAAATGCGCCAGAATTGTCGTCTCCACATCCGGATACTGCGTATAGATGGGTGCAATTCTCGCATCGCATTGCGACTCGCCAATCATCGCCGCCTTCAGCACGCGCGTCGCAATCGCCCGCTCCGGCAGCGCGTCTTTCAGCAATGGCAGACACTGATCCTCAAACATCGCCTTCAGTTCCGGAGGCGGCCCGGGAAGCATCGCCAGCAGCTTGCGATACTTGCCGTGCACAATGTCCAGCCACTGGCCCGGAGCCGTCCCGCGCGTATTCTCAAGTATCACGGCACCTTCCACCGTGTCGGCCTGTTTCTCGTTATTGCGCGTAATCGTGATGCGCCGCGCCGCTGCCCGCGCATACATATTCGCGATCAGGTCTGCGTCGCGCACCAGCTTGCGCCCCAGCGCTTCGGCCACCGCTTCGCGCGTCAGATCATCCTCGGTCGGACCCAACCCGCCCGAAATCACAACAATATCCACCCGCCCCAGTGCCTGCCGCACCGAATTCACAAGGTGTGTGCGCTTGTCGCCCACTATCGTCTTGAAAACGACTGCCACGCCCAGTGCATTCAGCTTTTCGGTCAGGTATAGGGAATTCGTATCCTGCCGGAAGGGGGTGAGCATTTCCGACCCCACCGCAATAATCTCCGCATTCATCCGGTCCGTCTCTCCCGGCAAGCGCGCCTAGGGCTGATTTCCTGTAGGTATACCCCGAAGTAGTAGCCTCTCGCGCGGCTCATCTGCCGAGAAAACCCGCACTTTCCGCAGTCTTTCGGAGGTATGGCTACAGAAAATCAGCCTCATATCACGCGCCAGCCCTCAATGCCCAAATCCACATCATAAACCGCGGTGCTCGTTGCCAGCAGGGCCGTGCCGTGCGGCGTAAATGAGAATCCCACCAGGTCCCGTCCAGCTAACACCAGGGTCGGCTCACCGTCCTGCGGCAACCTCACCACTCCCTGCCGACCATGCAGCGAAGCCGCTACGTACACATCGCCGGCAATATCCACCGCCAGCCCCTGCGGCCGGCCCAGACCGCGATAATAGGGCCGCGTGCTTCCATCCGAATCAATCACATATACGCAGTCATGACCCGACGTTGTTGGCACGCTCACATACAGCTTGCCTTCCTGCCCGAATGCCAGATGATACGCCGCGACGCTCGGCTCCAGCGTCGCATATACAAATATCTGACGGTCCGGCGCAATTTTGAAGATCGTTCCGCTCCGGTCGCCCACATACAGGTTCTGCTCGGCATCAAAAGCCATGCCAGTGGCAACACCCATCCCTTCGGCATACTTGGCCATCGCGCCGTTGGGAGAAACGCGATACACCGTGCCGTCATGCCGCGAAGAAATATACAAAAATCCCGTCGGATCCAGCGCCATGCCTGTCGCGTTCATGATCCCCTGAACAAAAGGCTGCGTCTCTCCGCTCGGCTCGGTGCGAAATACCGACACCGGCATCTCCTGCCCGCGCGACCCGGAAAGCGTCGCATACACACGGCCCTCTTCGTCCATCACCGGACTCGCCACCATGTGCACATCATCGGCCACCAGCGTAGCGACCTTCATGTTCACGCTGTTGCTTTGCGCTCCATTGCGCAGCACGCGCAGCGCGCCGCTCTCAGCCTCCTCCGGCACACGAATCGCCATTCGCTCTTCGCGGGCCAGCAGCACCGGCGCGGCCAGATCACCCAGCATCACCACCGGCAGCCGGTAGGGCAACGCACTCAAATGATCTCCCACGATCTGCACATCGCCGCCCGGTATCGCCGCTGCCGGATCAATCTCTCTGATCAGCGGAGCATTCGTATCCGGAAGTATGGAACTAAATGGCATAAATCCCTTCGATCTCGTCCCTGTGCACTACCACCAGTGGCGCACAATCAACATCACAATCAGCCCCAGAATTCCCGCGGCCACATCATCCATCATGATGCCGGTTCCCGCCGGTAACCGTTCCAGTTTCCGCACGGGCCAGGGCTTCACAATGTCGAAAAACCGGAACACCGCCAAGCCCAGCAGCACGTGCTCCCAGTTCGCCGGGCACCCAATCAGCACCACCCACTGCCCGGCCACTTCGTCAATCACCACAAATCCCGGGTCTTCCCTGCCGCTTTCGCGCTCCACGATGGTCGATGCAGGAATCCCCACCACCGTCGCAATCACAGCCGCTGCTACCGTGCCCCATACCAGTGCTGCCGCGCTGGCATGCGTCCCGCTCGCTACCGCAAACCAAACCACCGCAGCCGCCAGCGAACCCCACGTTCCAGGACCCGGCTTCAGCCGTCCCGCACCCAGTGCCGTCGCCACTACCCACGCCCATCCAGTTCGCGTCGCCGTTTTCTCCCCGCTACTCATCATCGCGCCGTTCCCGCTGGCCGGGTTCACCTTCGGTACCTTCCAATACGTCGGGGTCCAATACCGGCGATGAGATCTTGTACACTCCGCTCGCCCACTTGCCTAGGTCAATCTTGCGGCAGCGGTCGCTGCAGAACGGAAATTCCTCGTCCGTCGCGGTCACCAGAGATCCGCACGTCGGGCAGCGCAGCGTCTTCTTTCTTGCCATTACGCCTGCACCTCCGCCAGATCCTGCACGTTCAGCGCTGACTCCTCCACCACGCGCGCCACCACGTCATAGTCGTGTGCTTCGGTAATCTCGCAGCGGTAGAACCGTCCCGGCACCAGATCCTCAAACGGCCCGAAGTCGTTCAGATAAACCACTCCGTCAATCTCGGGAGCGTGCCACTGGCTCCGTCCTTGCCACAGCAGCGGCGTCTCTTCTGACTCGCCCTCCACCAGCACGTCGATTGTCTTTCCGACCCACTCCTCGCGCACCTTCTTGCTGATGCCCTTCTGCAACTTCATCAGCGCGCGCTTGCGCTGCTCAATCGTCCGCTTCGGCAGCTTGCCGTCCAACTCGAACGACCGCGAGCCTTCCTCGTCCGAATAAGTGAACACGCCCATCCAGTCAAACCGCGCCGCGCGCACAAACTCTTCCAGCTCCGCGAAATCCTCCGCCGTTTCTCCCGGAAACCCCACAATGAACGACGTCCGCACCGCAATCCCCGGCACAGTCTTCCTTGCTTTTTCGACCGTCTTCAGCAGAATCTCCGCATTCGCCCCGCGTTTCATGTTCTTCAGCACCGAGCCGGAAGCATGCTGCAGCGGCACATCCAGGTATTTGCAGATATTCGCATGCTTGGCCATCGTCTCCAGCAGCCGTCCAGTAATCTTGTTCGGATACGCGTACAGGAACCGCAGCCACACCAGACCCTCAATCTGCGCCAGCCGGTCGAGCAGCATCGCCAGCCCGTCCTTCAGCCCCAGATCCTCGCCATAGCAGGTCGTATCCTGTCCAATCAGCGTAATCTCGCGCACTCCATCGGCCACCAGCGCCTCAGCCTCGGCCACCACGCTCTCAAACCGCCGTGACCGGAACTTCCCCCGCAGATTCGGAATCACGCAGAAGCTGCACGGATGGTCGCAGCCCTCCGCAATCTTGATGTACGCCGAAGCCGACTGCGTCGCCCGCAGCCGCGGTGTCGTGTGGTCATACAGATACTGCGGCAGTTCCGCCGTCGCGCCATCCCATTCCGCGCGCGCAAACCGTCCCTGCTGCTCCCGCAACTCACCCTCCGCCCTGGATGACAGTGAGGGTGCCCCATTTCCGGGGTCCCCATGGACAGGTCCTCGTCCATCGGATGGATTCAAGCCTTCTTTTGACTTAAGTGGGGTAGATTCGCCCAAAATCCTGAACGGCGAATCTTGCGTGATCTCCGCCGGCAGCGTCAGCCCCGCCGCTTCCAGAATCTTCTCCAGCTCTCCCGTGCCCACCACGGCGTCCACTTCGGGAATGTTCTTCTGGATCTCGTCCCTATAACGCTCCACCAGGCATCCGGCCACAATCAGCTTCTTCGCGCGGCCCGTCGTCTTGTGCTCGGCCATCTCCAGAATCGTGTCGACTGACTCCTGCTTTGCCGCATCAATAAACGAGCACGTATTCACCACCAGAATGTCCGCCGACTCCGCGTCATTCGTCATCACGCCGCCCGCCCGGTCCAGTAGACCCATCATCACCTCGCTGTCCACCAGATTCTTCGGGCAGCCCAGCGATACGAACCCTATCCGGGGACGCTCAGCCGCGGCAGCGCCTTCGCCGCCGCTCGTCTTTCCAAGAGATTTCACATCTCTATTTTACCGGCAGCCACCCAGCCCACGTCGCCAGGCTAGCCGCACGCCTTCGCCTCCACAACTGGCGCCCTGCAGCGACCCACTGCGAATGTTAAACTCAATTTGTGCCGGGTCCTACGCGGCGCAACCCCGCAAACCCCGCCAGGTCCGGAAGGAAGCAACGGTAGCGGGTCAGTGCGCGCGCAGTAGGTCACCCGGTACTTTTCCAACATCCCATATTTGGCCAGGGTGCCCCATTCAAGCCCGGTTTTGGCTTGAGTGGGATCAGTAGCTCTCCGCTCCCTCAGACTCGCGCCTCGCCAACTCGCGCTGTGCACCGAACCTGCCTCCGCCCGTGCCCCAAGACTCTTGCGCCCTTTCTTTGCGGTGAAATCTTTTCCCTTCGGACAGGAGCAATCCCTACCCGGCGAACGGCCACTCCCGCCTTTTTCTTGCCCGCAAAAAATACAGCGCCGCGCCCGTCACGCCCACCAGCACCGCAAATCCAAATTCCTTCGCCGCATCCGGCCGTGAAATCAGAATGAACACAAACCCCGCCAGCGCCGCCAGAGGCGGCAGCGGAAACAGCCACATCCGGAACGGCCGTCGCATCTCCGGCCTCTTCACCCGCAGCACCATCACTCCAACCTGTTGCAACACATACTGCAGCACCACCCGAATCACCACCAGCGCCGCAATCGCCTCTGCCAGCCGCAAAAAACAGCACGCCGCCGACACCGCGCCCATCGCCAGCAATGACACATCCGGAAACTTGTGCTTCTCATGCACGTGCCCGAATGCCTTGAAGTAATTCCCGTCCAGCGCCGCCGCATACGGTGCCCGCGAATACCCCAGCAGCAGGGCGAACACTGACGACAGCGCCGTCCACATGATGAACACCGCCATCAGCTCGCCGGCCACCGGCCCAAATGCAATCCGGATCACCTGCGCCGCCGCCGTCGTCGTCAGCTTGTCCGCCGGAATCACTCCCAGCACGCTCACATTCATCGCCAGGTACAGGAAGGCCACAATCACAATCGAAAACAGCACCGCCCGCGGAATCGTCTTCCCCGGCTCTTTCACCTCGCTGCCCAGAAAGCAAACGTTGTAGTAGCCCCAGTAGTCGTAGGTCGTAATCAGCGTCGCCGCGCCCAGCCCCAGCCAGAAGCCCGGCGTCAAGTGCCACGCGCCCTTCGGCGGGGCCAGCAGCGCCGCATGGAAATGCGTAAACCCGCCCACGATCACCGTGCCAATCGTCAGCATCACGCCCGCCCACAGCACCAGCCCCACGCGCTTCACCTGCTCCACGTTCCGGAACAGCACCGCCACCAGCGCCAGACAAGTTCCTGCCGCCAGCAAGCTCGTATAGTGCAGCCACGGCATGCCGGGCACCGTATCCTTCAGCGGCGGATACAAATAAACCGCATACTCCGCAAACCCGATGCACCCCGACGCGATCGAAAGCGGCGCGCTGAATCCCAGCTGCCAGATGTATAAGAACGACACCAGCCGCCCCAGCCCATCGCGACCGTAAATCTCCCGCAAAAACGCATACGAGCCGCCCGCCTCCGGCATCGCCGCGCCCAGCTCGGCCCACACGAGCCCGTCGGCGAGAGCGATCAGCGCACCCAGCACCCAGCCCAGCAGCGCCTGCGATCCACCCATCGCCACCACCACCAGCGGAAGCGTAATAAACGGCCCCACACCGATCATGTTCATCATGTTCAGCGAAATCGCCGCCGTCAGCCCCACCCGTCGCTCCAAGCGATCCGGTTCCGGGCTGCGAAGCCTGTTCGTGTGCATCGCGTACTCTTGCTCTCGACTCATGCGTTGCAGTTGATCTTACAGACCACATACTGGCGCCGACACCCCCATCGCTGCCGTGCTAGTACACTGTTTCCTTACCGCCATGACACACCTGCGCCGTTCTGCTATCACTCGCATCCTGTCGCGCACGCTCGCCCTCGCGCTGGCCTCCGTTTTCACCACCACCACGCTCGCCGCCCAGGTCGTTCCATGGCGTACCCACATCGCCGCCTCCGCATGCCCGCAACACCACC
>JAJZIF010000514.1 GCA_021810735.1 Acidobacteriota bacterium | reverse complement strand
GATGCCGGAGGCGGGGTGGGCATCTCCTATGAGTTGGACGAGCCTGGGGCTTCCGACCCCAGGTCCGCAGTGCTTGCCTACGCTGCGGCGGTCCGGGGCGCATTAACCGGCTTCGCTGGTCAGCTGCTGCTGGAGCCCGGACGCTTTGTCGTCGCGCAGGCTGGCGCCTTGATTGCCCAGGTGCTTTACAGGAAACAGAATGGCAGCAAAACCTTCCTGGTAACGGATGCTGCGATGAACGATTTGATTCGACCGGCGCTGTACCAGGCGCACCATTCAATATTGCCGCTTCGCCAATCGGGGGGCGACCAGACCTCAGTCGTCGATGTTGTGGGGCCGGTCTGCGAAACGGGCGACTTTTTCGCCCGGGATCGCGAACTGCCGGATTTACGCGCGGGAGATTGCCTGGCGCTGCTGGACGCGGGCGCGTACGGCATGTCGCTCAGTTCCAACTACAATTCTCGCCCTCGCGCGGCTGAGGTGCTGGTTGAGGGAGCTGGTCATCGCCTGATTCGGCGCAGAGAAACGATTCGTGACCTGCTGGCGACTGAAAAATCCCTGCTCTAAGTTCAGGCGAGATCTAGTTTTGATTGGCCGCTGTGGAGGGAAGGGCGGAGTTCGCCACAGTGTGAATCGCGTCCGGGGTATTGGCGGAAATGCCCGCCGGGGTGCTGGCATACTCTCCCGCATCCTGTTTGGGCCCGAGTCCCAGCTTGATGAGGGCGCGCGAATCCGGCGTGATTTTCGTCTGCCAGCCGTTGTCGCTCTGATATTTCATCATGGCTGCCTGGGATTCCGCATCCCACTGGCCGGTCGGAGTGCCACTCAGGTAATGCGCCTGGATCAGCGCCTGCTGAATCTCCGTCGCCCGCTGCATATCCATCACGCGTTGACCGGTGATTTTTGCATGGTGATGTGTGCGCCGCCGCGCGCGACGGGCATTGCGGCTGTAGGAGATGTGGCGTGACGAAGCTTTGGAAGCCGGCCGAGGGGAAGCTTTGCGCGACCGTACGGAACCATGCGTGTGCTTAGGCGCGTTTGGTCTTGCCGTGTGCGTCGATGCGCCCGCAATGCCTGCAAGGCTCAATCCGACGAAAACCATGCCCGCAGAAACACAGGCCCGCGTTACTTTCACGAAATGCATATGATTCAACCTAAACAAATTCCCTCGAGTAGGCAATCAGAAACTACTGCTGCATGTTGGTGACCAAAGGAGCTTCTGCGCCGCAAAAAAAGTAAAAAAACGAAAATCAGAGGGGCCCGCACCCAGGTGCAAGCCCTTGATTTCGACTCCTGCCGATGGCCCGGTAATTAGGGAAGCGTTCCTCCTACATAGCTGTTCCCGATGTCCGGACGCTGCGGGTCAACCACCAGGAAAACCACATCGTCTCCAGATTTCAGCTTGGAGGCCAATTCCTGGAACTGGCTGACGCTGGTAATCGGCTGTTTGTTCAACTGCAGGATGATCATTCCTGGCGCGAGACTGCGCAGGCTATCGGCGAAGGAGCCGGGCCGGATGCTGCGCACCAGAACACCGCCCTGGATTCCTGCTTTCGCGGCCAGTTGCGGAGGCACATTCGACACGCCCAGGCCAAGCTTGCCCTGGCCGCTCTGCTGCGCGCCATTGGTATTTCCAGGGCGGCCGTTGTGGCTCAAAGCAGCCATCATGTCGGCGCGATTCGCGATGGTCACAGTGGCCGTCTCGTGCTTGCCATTGTGGATGTAACCCAGCGTCGCCTTGGTGCCCGGCTTGCGCGAAGCAATGTCGTTGATCAGGTCACTGCCGCCTTTCACTTCCCGCCCGTCAATGCTGGTGATGATGTCGCCCGGCTTCAATCCGGCGTTCGCAGCGGGGAATCCAGGAGTAACACTGCTGATGATCACGCCGTTCTTAAAGCCATACACATGCGCCACGGCGCTCGGCATATTGGCCTGGAAGCTGATTCCGATGGATCCGCGTATCACCTTGTGAGCGGGCCCGATCAACTGGTTGTAAACGTTGATCACCGTGTTGGAAGGCAATGCAAACCCTATGCCTTCATTCCCGGCAGACTGGGTGAAAATCGCCGTGTTCATGCCGATTACCTGGCCGGCCATATTCAGCAGCGGTCCGCCGGAATTGCCAGGGTTGATCGCGGCATCTGTCTGGATAAAATGTTGAAATTCGCCCGTCAGCGTTGGATCGATTGTGCGGTGCTCGGAAGAGATGATGCCCGCGGTGACGGTATGCGTCTGGCCGAAAGGGCTGCCGATGGCAAGTACCCAGTCCCCGATCTGGGTGCCGTCGGAGTTGCCCAGCTTGATTGTCGGCAGTTGTTGGTTCGTTGTGATCTTCAGCACGGCAACGTCGGTGTCTTTATCTCTTCCTACCAGTGTGGCTGGATGTCCCTGATCGGCTTCCGCATCCGTGGACAGCTTGACGTAAATCTTGTCGGCCTTGTCGATCACGTGATTGTTGGTGATGATGTAGCCGCGAGGGTCAACGATGAATCCAGAGCCGAGCGCTTCACGCTCGCCTTGGTCCGGAGCCTCTCCCTGCGGTCCTAGCGGGCCGCCAAAGCCGAAGAAATGATTGAAGAAATCCTGCATTCCGCCTTGCCCGGAACCCTGACCTTGATCGTCCTGCCCCTGGTTATCCTGTCCATCGTCCTGGCCGTCCGCGCCCGGGCCGTTTCCTTGCTGTCCGCCTGGCGGAATCATCAGCCCCTGGCCGCCATGGAAGCGCGTCCGGGCATTTTTCGGAATGGATACGGTGTTGATTTCAACCACCGCCGGTCCAACCTGCTTCACGATCTGGGTAAACGTTGTAGAGAGGTTGACCGGGTTGGGAATCTGCAGTGGCTTGGCGTCTGAACTGTCGACGTTCGTTTCTTTTCCGTTGACGCCATGGGCCAGGACCGAACCAATAAGAATGCCTGCAGAGAGCGTCACCAGAATCGCGAAGGTAAAACTCAGGCGGCGCATGCGGAATTTATCTATCCAAACTTTCATCGTCTTGATCGAACCTCGTTGGTTGTGGGCTGCAGGTATGGCGAACGTCCACAGAGAGACAGTATATCGCCTCATTCCTACGAAATCACTGCCAGGCCCTGATCCGTTAGACGCGAAAGAATCGGAAAGTGTCTCAGATAAATGCAACGTGTCAGTGGGCTTATGCCTCTCGCCGTTGAACTCGCGGGACGATCTCGGTGACAAGAATCGCCGCGAGCACGAGAATCGCCCCCAGTGCCGGACGCGGAGCCATCCGGGCGTGCAGGAACACAAAGGACGTGATCCATGCGAAGACGGGTTCCAGCGT
>JAJZIF010000513.1 GCA_021810735.1 Acidobacteriota bacterium | reverse complement strand
CTTCTGAGCTTCACGATAGACTCCAACATCGTGGGTGAGATAGCAACCGGGCCGCAAAATAATTTCGACAGGGTATCCAATCTCCGCTCCAGCGAATACTTCCGCCACAACGTCATACCAGGCGGAACCGGCGCCGGAAAGTATTGCGGGATTCCGATCAAAACGGTTTTCCCTTGCCAGCCTCGCAGCAACCTCAACGGCGCGATGGAGAAATTTCCGAATTGCCGTTTCGTCTTCCAGCACCCCCTCGTACAGTTCAATGCCGCCGACAGCGATTGAATCGCGCCAACGATGCAGAGACGCCAGAAGTGCATCCAGTTCTTCTTGATTGCGAACGCCGGTGCGTCCGCCCTCCACTCCCAGCTCGATCAGGATGTTGAGTCGCTGTTGATGCGCATCGAAAAATTTCCCAAGTTGCTCCGCCTCGTCCACAGAATCGACGAGGCAGTAGTACTCAAAGCTCTCGTCGTGCAGCAGACGCGCAATGATTTCCATATTCTGTCTTCCCACCAGCTGATTGGCCATCAGAACGCGGCGGACGCCATGTGCATGCGCCACCCGCGTCTGGTGCGCAGTCGCCAGCGTGATGCCCCAGGCCCCAGTCTGCAACTGGCGCTCGAAGAGCTTGGGCGCCATGGTGGTTTTTCCGTGCGGAGCCAGCTTCACCCCATAGGCCTCGATGAACTGCTGCATCCAGGCAAGGTTATGCGCCAGCTTGTCTTCATATAAAACCGCCGTCGGCAGGCTGATATCTTCATGGAGCAGGTTCCATCGCTGTTCCACGATCTGGCGCGCGGTCATCGCCTCGTTCATTGCGCCCAGGCCCTTGTTCAAAGGCCCAATCCTCATCTCCGACAAATCCGTCTGGAAGTTTGCGGCGTTGCTGCTTGCGGTCTCTGTCATCGCATTACCTCGGTGAATCTCAAATGATATAAGCTTTGGGAATTACTGGAAAAGAGCAGCGCACGCATCGAATCTTTCTTTTGAGCTACAGATGCGAACCTCCCCAGGCAGAGATCAGAGATGCCGAACTGCACCACCTTAATCCGTAGCGTTTTAGTTGCAGACGGCAGCGGAAGGTCGCCTGAGATCGCGGACGTCGCCCTCGACCACGGGCGCATCGTCAGCATCGGCAATCTGCGCGATTGGAATGCGCAGAACACGTTCGACGGCGACGGGAAGGTTCTGGCCCCGGGTTTTATCGATGTCCATACCCACGACGATACCAGCGTGGTCCGTACGCCGGGGATGCTGCCGAAGCTATCGCAGGGCGTGACGACGGTGGTGGTTGGAAACTGCGGCATCAGCGCCGCGCCGGTGCAGCTGCGCGGCGAACCGCCCGATCCGATGAATCTGCTGGGTGAGGCGGGGGCCTTTCGCTATCCGACTTTTGCCGCATACGTCGAAGCCATCGCCGCCGCACGACCCGCCGTGAATGTCGCCGCTCTGGTTGGGCACACCGCGCTGCGCAGCAACCATATGGATCGCCTGGATCGTCCGGCAACAGATGCTGAGATCCAGGCCATGCGCGGCCAACTGCAAGAAGCGCTCGACTGCGGCGCAGCGGGCCTCAGTACTGGCCTCGCGTATCTTTCCGCATTCTCCGCCTCCACGGAAGAAGTGATGGGGCTGGCTGAGCCGCTGGCCGCCGCGGGTGCAATCTACACCACCCACATGCGCAGCGAAACCGAGACGATCCTGCAAGCCATGGACGAGGCAGTTCGGATTGGAAAGCACGCTCGCGTCCCGGTGCTGATTTCGCATCTGAAATGCGCCGGCATAGCGAATTGGGGACGAAGCGCGGAGGTCTTAGGGTGGCTCGATCAGGCGCGGCAAAGTCAGTCGATCGGCTGCGACTGCTATCCCTATGCGGCCGGTTCCAGTACGCTCGACCTGCGCCAGGTGGATGAGCGCGTGAAGATCCAGATCACATGGTCGAAGGCACATCCGGAAAAGGCCAGCCAAACTTTAGCGCAGATTGCCGAAGCCTGGGGAGTGCCGCAGATCGAGGCGGCACGGCGCCTGCAACCCGCGGGCGCCATCTATCACAGCATTGCGGAAGACGACATGCAGGCCATTCTGCGACATCCCGGCACGATGATCGGCTCCGACGGCCTGCCCAACGACCCACTGCCACACCCGCGTCTCTGGGGAACATTCCCGCGCGTGCTCGGCCGCTATTGCCGGGAGCAGCATCTGTTTCCTCTTGGCGAAGCCGTTCGCAAAATGACTTCTTTACCCGCGCAACAATTCGGACTGGTGGACCGCGGCTGGATCCGTGAGGGCTACTACGCCGACCTGGTTTTGTTCGATCCCGCAACGGTGCGCGACGTGGCCACCTTTGACGATCCGGTTCGCCTCTCCGAAGGCATTGAGGCGGTCTGGGTCAACGGCAGTCTCTCATATCGAAACCAGACTGCGACACACCACAGGGCCGGACGCTTTCTTCCGCGCAAACACCTCGCGAGCAGGCAATAGACTGGATTCAACATGTTCACCAAAATAAATTTCCGGAGGGAAATATTCCAATGAAGCGCTATGGAGTGGAAGGCGGCAAAGGGATCGGCGGGCAGCATTTGCCCTTTGCACGGGCGGTCGAAGCGGATGGATGGCTCTATGTTTCCGGCCAAGTGCCGATGGTGAACGGCGCCATTGTCGAAGGCAACATCACCCGGCAGAGCCATCAGGCGATTCAAAACCTCCTGGCGATTTTGCATGAGGCGGGCTACGACGCGGAGCATGTGGTGCGCTGCGGAGTCTGGCTCGATGATCCGCGCGATTTTCCCGCGTTCAATCGCGTATTTCAGGAATACTTCGGAGCCAATCCTCCCGCACGCGCCTGCGTTGTCTCCAGCATGGTGGTCGATTGCAAATTGGAGATCGATTGCATCGCATATAAATCGTCCGCAAGTTGATCACGCCCGGCTGTTCCCGGTAAATGCAGTGTTCCGCTTATCTTCTGTAATCGAGAAACTACATGCACACGGCCCTCGTCCCCAGTCACGGCACATTTCTTTTACTCTCCGCACTGTGTTCCGTTATTGTTCTGATCGTCCTGATTGCGCGCTACAAGGCCAACCCATTTATTGCATTGATGTCCGTTTCCATCGCCTTGGCGATGGTGACCGGCATGCCGATGCAGACTATCGTTCAGTCGTTCGAAGCAGGTGTGGGCGGCACGCTGGGTCATATCGCCGTGGTGATCGGGCTGGGAACGATGCTCGGCAAGTTACTGGCGGAATCGGGCGGCGCGGACCAGATTGCTCATACATTGATTCGATTCTTCGGCGAAAAACGCGTGCACTGGGCCATG
>JAJZIF010000512.1 GCA_021810735.1 Acidobacteriota bacterium | reverse complement strand
AACGATTCAATTTCTGGCTTGCGATCGAAAAAAATGTCTGCCTGATAGTGGGATATTACTGCGGGCCGAATATTGGGAACGGCGATCAACAAAACCCAGCGTCCCGCAATCACCGGGCCCGGCAAATAGGAAGGGGTCGCATCCGTCTCGCTGATGGTGAAGCGAGCTTTGTTGCCGCCGCTGGCCCCACGAAATCTCTGTGGATCGAAAATGCCCAGATCGAGCGTGGTATGCTCTTCTTTTCCGGTGTAGTGGAAGACCACCGTGATCCGATAAACACCTGCGGGCACCTGAAAAGGCACGCGTACGTAGTGATGGTCCTGGACGTGGGTGATAGTGCCTTGCAGGGTCAGGCTTGGCTTTACCGGCCCATCTTCTGCATGAGACGCAGCCAGAGTTGCACCGATGAGCAGGAATAGAAGGCAGACGCTACGCATAGAAGTTTAACGACCAAACTCCGCGAGTGGCTACGAGGCACGATTGGTGCGAACGTCTGCCGGCCTCGCTTCTAAGACTTGCCTACCAATCGATCTTTTCGGGGAAGAAGTTGCGAAACTCTTCCTGGGGCTTGCCTTTATGATAGCGATGCAACAAAGTCATCCCATCCATCAAGGCTGTGCAATTGGTTTTCTTCGATCGCAGTTTTCATTGAATACTCGAGCTTCACACATGATGTTACGTTACCGTAAACACACTCACAAGAATATTTTCCTTATACGCGAAAGATACCTGATAGATGAGAGAAATGGTGCTGAAACTGCGAAACAATGAAATGCTTTCAAGGCGAGAACAACTTTTTACGGGCAAATACGGTAGCGGTGTGTAAATTGCAGAAATCATCTTCGAGCAGGACTCTGGGAGCTTGTCTCCATGTGGAAAGCCATCCTCACTGACAGTCATTTTTGGGTTCCCCTGGTCGTGCTGATCTTCGGGATCGCTTTGCTTGCCTATCTGCGTTAGGAGTCGATGCCTTGCGCGTGAAGAATACCACTTCGAATCCGCTGCTTGCGCTGCACAGGGTGGGTGTTCTGTGCGGCCTCGCCGCAGGTGCATGGCTGGGTGGCGCGGAGGCCCCTACCAAATTGGTCAGCGCTTCTTTGTCTCCCCTCTCCGTCTCTCTTTGCATGGTGGCGGGAGTATTCGTCGCGCGCTGGACGGTTCCATCGGTCCTCCAGGGAAGCGATGCTCTGGTTGCGGACTTTCAGAGAACGAAACATCTGATCGTTTGGGCCGTGCTCGCGGGAGCACTCTGGGCGGTAGCTAACACTCTCACGATATTTGCGGTCCGAGATGTTGGACTGACCATCGCATTTCCGTTGTGGAATACGAACTGCCTGGTTGGAATTTTCTGGGGATGGTTGCTCTTTCGGGAACTGCACGGCGCACCCGCCAAAAACTACGTCAAGGTCCTCGGAGGAGCCGCTGCCATTCTGCTGGCTGCCTTCATGCTGGCATGGAGTTCAATGGAGACCGCGGTCAGTGCGACCCGCGTACAAGCGCTGCAAGGAATTGTCGCAGCACTCGGCGCCAGCCTGGTGTGGGGCACGATGTACGTGCCCTATCGCAAGGCTTACCTAAGCGGCATGAATCCACTCTCCTTCGTCACAGTGTTTACCGCAGGCGAGCTGGGCACAATGGTCTTGCTGGCTGCCACCTCGCATGGTGGCATCCGGTTGATCATGCTGCAGTTGCGGTTCGCGCGCCATCAACTATTTTGGCTGTTTCTTGGCGGTTTTTGCTGGGTAGTCGGCGACCTGTTTCAACAATATGCCACGAAATATATCGGCATAGGCCGCGCCATTCCACTCTCGAATACCAATCAATTGTGGGGATTGGCATGGGGCACCCTGGTCTTCGGAGAATTGGGTGCGGCCAAGCCCGCCAGCCGTTGGGCCGTCGTAGCTGGCTCGTTCATCATGCTGCTGGGGACATTGGCGATCAGCACCTCCGCTGCGGGAGCGGATGAACTTCGCTCGACGAATCGCGCCATTTTGCGGGAATGCGATCGCTACTCCCTGAATTACCAGCGTGTCCTCGCCTCGCAGACTGGCCACCATGTCGGAGCAAGTTCCGTAGGCGGCAGGCGCTGGTGGGATTACGGGATTCTCGTCGTGGCAATCGCCGTCTTTGGGTGGCTGGCCAACGGCGTTGTCCGCCCCGCCGTACCCATGAGTCCTATCTGGTCGTCGATTCTGGTTGCGCTGCTCGTCCTAATCTTGCTCGCTGGCGGTTGGTGGCTGCGGAAGAAAGCGTGAGCCTGAACTCGAAAGCCTATGCTACATCTCGTCGCGGGTCATGATCCGCTGCCGGAAGAGGAAGCCCTAATTACCAAGGTAGGCCCCACCCGCAGTTTCTTGGGCCTGATGGGAGTTTCTCCCAACAACTCGATCACCAGGTCGCCTGCATGTTTGCCAAGCAGTGTCGTCGACTGGTCTATAGAGGAAAGCGGTACCCGCAGATAGTCGGAATAGCGCACATTGCCGCAGCCTACCAATGCAATGTCGTCCGGAATTGTTAGGCCTGCTTCCAGGATGCATTGCATGGCCCCAATTGCGGTCAAATCGTTGTAGCAAAAAACCGCATCAGGCGGCGTCGGCAGTCCAAGGAGTTTCTGCATTGCTTGATGTCCGGCAATCTCACCCACCTCTTCAACCTTGGCATTGCACAGAACATACTCCGGCGCAACGGACGCTTCGCGGTCGCGCAGTGTGGTCCGATAGCCGTGCAGCCGATCTGCCCCTGGTGTCAGTTCCTGGGGGCCGGCTATGTGTGCGATTCGTCGTCGGCCAATATCCAGGAGGTGTCCGGTCGCTATCTCTCCCACACGGACATCGTCAGTCCCGATAAAATTGGCGTGTAACAGGGGAAAATCTCGGTCGATCAAAACGAATGGAGTGCGCTGGTCCTGGACGCCGAAAAACCCCTGCAATTTAGTTTGGCAAGAGGCGACAAGCAGAGCATCGACTCCCCTCGCCAGCACTCGACTGATTTCTTCCTGCTCAAGTTCCGGATCTTCTTCCGACGATGCCATGACGATACCGTAGTTTTTAGGACGCAACACGCCATTTAAGGCCTTGGCAAATTCGGCAAAAAATGGATGCAGCAGATCCGGTACTACCAAGCCGATACTGAAGGTTTTTCCGCTTGCCAGACCGCGGGCCAACATGTTGGGCCTGTAGTTCAACTCCGCCATTCTCTTTAGGACCCGCTGCCGTGTCTCGTCGCTGATGTCGCTGGTACCGCGCAGAGCTTTCGAGGCGGTAATCACCGAAATCCCTAGGGAACCTCTGAAAATCGCCGAGTTATAAAGTTCC
>JAJZIF010000019.1 GCA_021810735.1 Acidobacteriota bacterium | reverse complement strand
CCCGTGCATTATTCAGGTACAAGGAAAGCTCCAGCGGCTTGCGAGAAGCAGCCACAGATTTGGATCGGAACAGTGAGCATCGCTGAGAACATAAGGATGTGCGCTGCGATGCAGGTTACCCCGCTGTCGGAGAAATATGCCTGGAAGTTGTCTTCCTCAGTTGACGCATAAGCGGGCGGCGATTTCTTCTCGAATTCCGATACCTAACCCGGGTGCAGAGTTCAACGTCAGAGTCCCATTCCCTGCTTCGGGCAATCCACTGAATATTTTCCAAAATAATTCGTTCCCAGTATCCGGTTCGACGTCAGGAAAATATTCCACCAGCGGACAGACATGTGGGGCGCGACTGAAAATCACATGGGTATTGTGCGCCTCGTTTGAATGCGGAATGACAGGAAGCCCTGCAGCCTCTGCCATAGCACAGATTTTGAGTGCTTCCGTGATACCGCCCACGCGGTTGGTATCGAACTGCAAAATGTCTACGGCACGGCGGTCGATCAGATCCTTGAAGTCCCACTTGCCATACGAATGCTCACCACAGCTCCAGCACTGCCAGGGACAGCGCTCTTTCAGCTCTACATATCCTGCAACCTCATGCGGCATCAGTGGCTCTTCGATCCACGCCAGGTTAAAATCGCGAAGCATTTTGGCCATTTCGATTGCATATCCGACGTTCCATCCCATGTAGGCATCGGCCGCTAGTTCGATGTCCTCGCCGACAACTCTTCGAACGGTTCGAACCAGGTCCACATTGCGCCGCATACCGGCTGGGCCGTCCTTCGGCCCAAATCCGAATCGCTGCTTCATACGAACAAACCCAAGGTCCTTCCAGTGCTTCGCCTCCTCGGCAAGCTGGTCAAGGTCCTCCATGGCATAGAGACGACTCACATAACAAGGAACATGGGTCTGAGTGCGTCCCCCTATCAGGTCATAGACGGGTTTGCCTTCCGCTTTTCCGTGCAGATCCCAGCAGGCAATATCCAATGCGGAAATGCCGGTCAATGCGGAACCGGAGCGGCCAAACCGAATCGTAGTTCGATACATCCTCTGCCAAAGATATTCGTGCCGCCTTGGATCTTCACCGATGATCAGATCCGAGTAGTAATCGTCGATTATGGATTTGGCGGCGCCGTGGAATGCCCCCGCAGTACCGACACCAAGCAAGCCATCGTCGGTCTCCACCTCGACTAGCGTGCACATCACCGAACCGAACCAGCCACTTTGCCGTGTTTCGAAATCCTCGAACTGCGACGTGTTCGTAACCAGGTTCCGCTTGAGGGTGACTGGGGCGCGAGAAAATCCGATGTTTCGTGTTCTGATTTTTTCAATTCGCATCGTATCTCCACAAAACTTCCCTAATGTTAAGTGTACTGATCGTCTTCCCAACAAACTATCTTCGCGATAGAGCCCTCCTCATTGTCGCGAAGGAGGCGTGTGGCTTGGTGTGGGTAGAAAATGACAATACGTATCGTGCGCAGGGTAGGTCATAGATTTTCGAGGTATTCATCAAGCTGGTTGATCTGCTCGCGATAGAACGATACGCAAGGGCTACGGCAATAACCGCTGCGAATAATACCTTGCTTCACGAGCAATTGTTTCTCTGCAGCAATTAAAAATTCGACGGACTGCATCATATATTGCAGTAACGGAAGCAGCGTGTGGTGTTCCCGGCGTCCCTCTGCCGGGTTTTCTTGCAGCAAGCGCCACACTTTCACAAACGACCGTACGAGTGATGCGGTGGGCATACATCCCGAGCAACCCGCTAAAACTGCATCCGGCAGATCCAAGCCCATATAGCCGACCAGAGTAGTGACTCCCACAGGTAAAGACAGAAGCGCGGGAATGGAAGGCGACGCATCGACTTTGATAATAGAAACTGGTAAGCGAAGCAACACGTCCGCCGGGATGGCGGTCTGTACAGGCGCGTATTGCAGGATGACAGGAATGTGAACCGCTGCCACGATGGCCTCGACATGGAAAAGAATCGAGTTCAGTGGAGGACTCAGAAAAAAAGGTGGCAGAACCATCACCGCATGGGCGCCGGCCTGCTCTGCCTCCATAGCTTGGCGCACAGCGACCTCGGTGGAGTGGTGGGTAACGGAGATCAGCACGGGTACTCTATCCCGCGTTGTCTCGATCAGTACCGAAGTGAGAATGCGTCGTTCATCATCCGTGAGTTTGTAGTATTCGCTTGCAAGGCCGAACATGGCAACCGCATGGGCGCCGTTCGTTATCGCTGATTCGACGATTGCTGCGAAGCCATTCGCATCCACTTCCCCCTCGCTGGTAAAAGGAGTGGCGAGAATCGGTATGATACCAGCAATTTTGGCAATCACGCGACAATCCCATCGGGGTATTTCTCCAGCACCTGTGGATCGTAGAGTGGAATAAAGTGCTGGATGTCTCGAAGAATGCGTTCATATGCGATGGCGCCTTCGGCCAGGCTTTCCCCAATTCCCAGCGGGTGCCCCTGCAGGTTCCCATATTTGAAGGCACAATCACTGACACCCACCGTCCCATTCTTTGTGCGGATTGTAAAGAGCATGGAGCTACGATGATGGGTACCCACCCACGCAGCTTGGATGCCGGGGCAAATTTCATCCTCATCCGCAAGCAGAACTAGACGGTCGCTCGCCTGAAACAATAGATATTTGAGCACTTCGTCGGCAATACAATATCTACGTGGTACGTGGAGCCAGGATGGTCTCGCTAGTATATCCTCGATCCAACCGCGGCGCGACATACATATCCTCGCATTGGTAAATAGCGGAATGTTCGCGGTGGCATATATTTGTAGGGGTGTTAATAGGACGTGTGTTATCTGGTGCGGTTCAACCCCAACGTGCCGCAACGCCTCTACAGGTGTCTCGAT
Source organism: Acidobacteriota bacterium (assembly GCA_021810735.1). The sequence goes on along the minus strand of JAJZIF010000019.1, from coordinate 16,338 downwards.
CTCTTTGCGCAAGAGTTCACATCGCGGACCCGCAAACTCTTTCCAGCGCGCATTCATATCCTGTAGGTCATACGGTAGGCCGGTATTGACGATCGCCTTAACATCGCCGCCCTGAATGAAGACCATATAGAAGTATAAAGTCTCCCATTCGCCCCACCCAGTCATCCAGTAAACCTCCGGGCGTGGAACATCGGCTTGCCCCATCTTCAGTACCTGAACAGTATATGAATGCATGAATCAGTTCCTCGGACTGTTTGCGGCGGCACTCTTTTGCGAGTAAGACAATTTTAATTAAGGATAAGAATCTTTTCTTAAGACCTCCAGTGTGATCGCTGCAACGGTCTTGTCCAACTATAAGGGGGGCTATATCGACGAAGTGAAAGAATAGCTTCCAGAGCCGACCTTATACACTGCTGCGCCGTTTTCCATCCGCGAGAACCGCACTCCATTCGAATGTATGACATTGTGTCCGCCTTCCCTGACTAACTTCCTCTCCTTCGCAGGCACGTAGACAGTCGCCGTGGTATTTGCAGGAATGGAAACATTTAATGTAAACCGACTGTTAGCACGTTCCCATGCGATCGCGATCTTTCCGTGCGGAGAATCATGTGACGCTCGCACAAATCGCAGATCGCCAGCGACAGTTGGTTGAATGATGATGTGCTTGAATCCCGGATCATTAAGATCTGCTCTCATTCCAGCCAGATTCTCATAGAGCCAGATCGCTAAATCCCCAACCAGCATCAGGTGATTCCTGGAATTCATGGCGGGGTCCGCAGTATCTCCGTTCCATAGCTCCCAAATTGTGGTTGCACCTCTTCCAATCATGTAGCCCCAGCTCGGATATGTGTTTTGCGTCGCAATTTGGTATGCGAGATCGGCGTAGCCATTGTGGCTGAGCGTGCGCATGATCCATTGGGTTCCAATCAGTCCGGTACCGATATGGGAGTCGGTTTTCAATCGGATGTTTTGTGCGAGCGCGGTTGCCACAGCGATCCGGTGCGCTTCCGGCACCATGCCAAACGCAAGAGGAAGAATACTTGAAGTCTGGGAACCATTTGCATAGGTATTGGTGTCCGCATGAAAGTACTTCGCGTTGAACGCGGAGTTAACTCGATCAGCCAATTTGTCGAATTCCTGCTGGTCGGCGAGTCTCCCGGCGACGACCGCAAATTGCGACATAAGTCGCAATAAGTAATAAAAGTATGTAGTTCCAAGGACCTCTGGACTCGTCAGCCGTGCGGGATCCTTGCTGTGGATCAACGTGAGAGATTCCGGCGGCACGCACCAGTCTCCATAGGTATCGCGTGGCATTAGATCGTCCTTGATCTGCGCGGTCATATAATCCATCCAACGTTTCATGGCAGGATAATGATCCTGGATGATCCTGCGGTCTCCATATTGCTCGTGAATGGCCGCAGCAACGATAATAAATGTCGCCGGCCATGTCACATCATCGCTATAAAATTTCCAATAGCCGGGGGCAACGTCATCCAAAGCCCCTTGTGGGGTCATTGAGTCCTCAATGTCCGCAATCCACTTTGTGTAAAATGAGCTCACATCGAACATAAATGTTTCGCCCTTGCTTTCAGAGGAACGATCGCCAAGCCACCCTTGCCGCTCATCCCGCTGTGGACAGTCGCTGGGGATGCTACGGTAGTTTCCCTTGACTCCCCATAGGACATTCTTATAGATGTGGTTCAGCAGATCGTTTGAAGTCACGAAATCCGCGTGCTGGTCAAGCGCATCGTGGACTACCTGTCCTACTATCGTGGAGAGTGTAGGCGTGCCGGGGAACCCTGTGAGCTCAACATAGCGAAACCCGTGATATGTGAATCTGGGCTGATACGACTCGGCAACTGAGCCGCGGAGCACATATATATCTGTTGCTCGAGCACTGCGGAGGTTGTCCGTATACAGCATTCCGTCGTCGCGCAGCGTCTCCGCGTGTCGCAAGCGGATGCGTGTTCCTCTAGTTCCCGCGACGTGCATGCGGCACCAGCCAACCATATTTTGCCCCATATCGAAAACATAGACTCCCGGTCGCGGCTGGGTGATCTTCACGGGTTTCATCTCATGAACTACTCGTATTGGTCCATTCATTTGCGCCGAAAGCCGTCCGGTGGGAGCATCCACCAACTCCGCTGCTTGCCAGGCGGCATCCGAATAAGCTACCTGGTTCCACCCATCGAGTTCCAGCCGCGCGTCGTATTCTTCGCCATCGTATTCATTGTTTGCGCGAATCGGGCCGTCCGATGTTATCTTCCATGTGTCATTGCTAAAAAGTATCTGTGTGGAACCATTCTCGAATTCAATCTCGATTTGCAGGATCAACTTCGGATATCCGAAGGTTTGCGTATGTGGAATGTAGTTTCTCAGTGAGAAATACCGTCCATTTCCTAAAAACACGCCAACTGCATTGGAACCCGTTTGCAGAAATTCCGAAACGTCATGCGTTCGATAATAGACTCGCTTATCGTAATCGCTTAGGTTAGGCGCAAGAACTTCGTCGCTGATTTGTCGCCCGTTAATATATAGCTCGTACACGCCTACTCCGCTGATGTAGGCTGTAGCGCGGCGAACTTGCCCGCTCAGTTTAAATTCCTTGCGCAGCAAGCGTGCCGGAAGTCTGGTTCGTACCGGAGGCAAAGCATCTGGGACCGGTAGATCGACGACATGAGCCGTTGACCATCCAGCATCGTTCAAGCCTCGCTCAGGAACTTCGGTTGCCTCTCTATCGGAAACCTTCCAATTCTCGCCGGTGCGAAGATGGAGTATTGTTCCGTCGGCGAGATCCAGGGTAAGGCCGCCGATGATACGCGGAGGGAGTTGGGAGGAACCAGGTTCGATGGCGACAGCTACAAAGTTGTCCCCGACATGCAATGTCGATGTGATATCAGCCGCCACCAGTTGGGGCGTCGAGCGGCCTGCCGCGGACGAAATCTTAGTACCATTGACGAAAACTGTGATTGCATTCGAGCCGGTGATCATCATGATCCCGGAACTGACTGGATTGTCTGTCGGTACATTGAAAATGCCTTGGAAGGAGCGAGGTCCGTTCCCAGGATCGCTGGACGAAATCCAGTGCGCGTCTTCGATTTCCTCGGCTATGCCAGCGCCGCCATCGAGACCTATCCACTTCGCCTGCCAATCCGTGGGGTCGAGTAAACCCATGGACCAGGCAGCCGGCTGACTCCACGCAGAGCTTTGTCCAGCCTGATCCCATACCTTGACTTTCCACCAAGCGCGCATTCGAGAGGCTAAGGGTTTTCCAGCGTACTCGATCTGGATGGAAGTCCCGGAAAGGACCTTTCCGGAGTCCCACAAATCGCCTCGGCCGCTTTCCAATCCTTCAAGGCTGCTGGCTACAAGGATGTGATACGCACTCTGTCGAAGATTGCGCTGGCCTACATCTGTACTCTCCAGTATCCAGCTAAGCCTCGGTCTGGTTACATCGATCCCGAATGGATCGGTCCGATATTCACAGCGAAGGCGGGTGGTCCGCAGGCTCGTCGATCCCGGCAGCGCCGCCGGATGTACCGACTGACTCAAGAGCGTAGCATCACTCGCAAGTCCGGCAATAATCATCAGTTGGATTGCTTCTCGCCGATTCATAACCCTCCATCGTTATTTTATTGTAGAACAGGCAGCCTCTTCGGAGGGACTTTCCGTTCTAGGATGGATCTCTCATGTTAGAAGCAGGAAGGAATGAAGCTCGCCCGGAAGCGAGTGCCAGATTGTTGGAAAAATGGAGACCCGCCGGTGATAGAAGAAATCGTAGACCGCAGTCGCGCGGTAAAGGCAGCCATCAATAGACAAGCTTCATTGCGAACTCCAGTATGCGCGGATCGAGGGCGCTTGTAACATGCCCGAAATTTCCCGCGCCAAGGCTAGTGGATACATTGTTGAAGTTAGGGTGGTTCGCTACGTTGAACGCTTCAGCGCGAAACTGCAAGTCGAGGCGGCTTTTGATTGGAAACGTTTTGTAGAGCGCTACATTGAAAGATATCTGGTGTGGGCCGCGGATCGTGCCGTTGCTTGCATCACCGAAGAAGCCATATTTTGGAGCAGCGAACGAATTCGTGCTGAACCATTCATTTAGCTTCCCTATCGTGTGTATAGGCGCCACCTGGTTCGGGCGTATTGCCAGGCCAGCGGTATTTGTGACCAGACCTGGACTAAACGCAAAACCGCTTTGATACAAAGCTAAGCCAGCAAAGGTCCAATTTCCCAGAGTTTGTGCCAGCATCTTGCTGTCGTGCTGGAAGAATGGAAGGTTGTAGACCCATGTGCCGGTCAGGTCATGGGTGAAATCATAGTCCGGCGGACCGTACTCTGCCGCCACGTTGCGGGGATTCTGGACAACCGCTCCGACCGGCGATCCGCCAGTGTGGGAGCCAATGGTTCCCAGAGATTTACTGTAGGTATATGCTACATTGACCTGGGTGCTGTTGGTTCTGTATATCAGTCCGGTTTGCAAGGAATTGTAGTTAGAACTGCCTTCGTCATACTCTGTATTGATGTTGCTGTAGCCTTGATAAGGCCGCGTGTGATCGGGAGACGCTATTCCGGCATTGATACAAGGGTCGAAGTCATAGGAAGCGGATGGTACTTGCCCCGCGGGCAAACAATTGCCGGCACTGGGGGTGGTCACAGGGAGCGAAAAGTTTTCGTTGAAGCCCGTCGCTTCCAGATGGCGGCCCTGGCTACCTACATAGGCAACTTGTGCAACCATGCTAGGCGCGAGCTGATGTTCAAGGGTCAAGCTATAGGTTTGAATTTGTACGGGCGTGAAACTAGGTGGAATCACATTCATGCTTTGTGTGGTTGGTGCTTTCGGAGTGCCGGCCGTTGCGTCGCTGAGCAGACTGTTCAGGATGTTTGCACTTTTTACGTAAGGAGGATTTTGCCCGTACGCCGCATTGAGCTGGGCCAGCGCATCTCTGGAATATACGATTCCATACCCGCCTCGTATCGAAGTCGTTCCGTTCCCGCTGAGATCGTATGCAAAGCCGACCCGCGGACCGAAATTCAGCTTCTTGGGAATAAAAAAACCACTGGGAACCCCATTTTGTCCGGCGAAAATGATGCCATTCAAAAGATTGGCAGGTTGACCAGCCGAATTCAATGGAACATTTGATCTGTTGATTACCAGGCTTCCATTTACATTTACGACAGGCGCCTGCGCCGGGTTATAGAGCGTGGGCGAGAAACCTGTGACTTCGTCGCCGCTCGCGGTATCGCTGGAGAAATACTGCCAGCGCACGCCCAAGTTCAGCGTCAACCGTGGACTTACCCGCCAGTCGTCCTGTACATAGGCCTCTCCTTGGCGATAGTGGCCATATACGCGCCTTTGCTGATTCACCTGCGAATACGTGGCGTCGAGTCCAAGGAGATAGTCGGCGGCCGGATCCCCGGTATGCACTCCGCTGAAGCTGAAGTTGCCCATAGGATTGCTGAAGGCATTCTGCCGCTTAATACCGAAGATATACAAGGCGCCCGCTTGCAGGACATGGTTCCCTTTCACCCAACTTGCATCGTCGGATGCGATTCCTTCTCCGTCGCTGGCATAGATCGGCAGATCGCCTGGACCGTTTCCAGACCATCCTCGCGACAAGCTGATGTTCGGCATACGATTCAGTGGATCCGCCCCCGGAAATGACTGTATTATGTGAATCCCAGCAGGAAGCGGCGCGTTTTCGAGGAGATCTGCCTTGGTATAGGTCTCGGCCAAACTAACCGTGTTCAAGACGTTCGGCGTGAAGGTCGTAGTCAGACGAACCATTCCATTGAAGCCTGTCGTGTATTCGATCTCCGGAATCAAGGGCGTAGGATTGTTGCCTAAACCGAGGCCATCCGGAAAATGGTTGTCCACTTGTTCGTACATAAAACGTCCCGTCAACAGATTATTGCCATTGACATATTGGTCCAGGCGATATTGGGAGTCGCTTTGATTCGTTGTCTCGCTCCCTTGATTGAGATAGTTGAGGAAGCCTCCAGATGGATTGTTGGGGAGTGGCCAATATGCATTCATAAGGGCTACCGCAACCGGGTCGAAGCAGGCAGGGTTCAGGGTTTTCGGGCCCGCGATACAGTTGCTTTTTCCCTCCGATGCCAACAGCGCCTGGCTGTGCGCGTCCAAAGTAAGGTTGCCTGTCAGCGTGGGGCTGGCGCTAAAGTCCCCATTTCGCATTGCCTGGGGGAACAGTGCGCCACGGACAACTTGTCCGGCGCTGATCAGGTACCACTGATTCGAGGCAAATCCGAAGGACTTCTTGTCCCGTTTCGTGTTGTAGATTTTGGGAATGATGAATGGGCCGCCAAGCGTGTAACCGAAGATGTTCTGGTGGAGTGGCTGCGTGGCGGTCGTGAAGTAGTTGTTGGCATCGAAAGCATTGTTGCGCAAATAGTCCCATGCGGAACCGTGAAATGTATCCGTTCCGCTTTTGGTCTCAACCATAATCTGAGCGGCTCCGATTCCATATTTCGCGCTGTAATTGTCTTTGAGAACTCGAAACTCAGCGATGCCATCCACGATCGGCAAAATATCAACGTTGGATAGATTGCCGGTGTTGACATCGTAAATGCCGTCAATGTTATAGGTGGTGTATTCCACGCCCTGTCCGTTGATGATCAGCGTCGTCGAGCCGTTGATCCCGCCTCCTGTCAGAGAATTCGCGCCGACGGTACTGCTGACGCCGGGAACCATGATGGCAAGAGTTTGAAAGTTCCTGCCATTTAACATCAGGTTGCTAACCTGCTTCTCAGTAATCGTGCCGCCGCTCTCTGAAGTTTGTGTATTGACCTGGACAGCATCGGCCGTAACGGTGACCTGCGAGGAAGCGCTGCCAACTTGCAGCGTCACATCGTTCGCGCGGCGAACACCTGGGGCAACGTGCATATCCCGGGTGACGCTTTGCTTGAATCCGTCCTTCGATATGGTCACTGTATATGTCCCTGCGGGTATCGACTCCGCCGAGTAAAAACCGGTGCTATCCGTGGTCACCGTGCGTGCAACACCCGTACCTTGATTGGTGATTGTCACCGTTGCCGACGGCAGCGAAGCTCCCGTCGAATCCGTCACCGTCCCCGAAATGGCTCCTGTACTGGCAACCTGTGCGAAGCCGGCGACAGCAACGGCCAGTATGAGTACTGCTATGCTTCCGCGGAGCACGACATGACTAAGTAATCGGTGCATCGGGTGGATTCTCCAAGATTGAAGTTTATCCATTTTGAATCATCGAAACTTCCAGCAACCGTCTCAATGGATCATAAAACTATCGCATCGATAGAGATATTGTCAACTTTTTTTCGTTTATATTCGCATGGAGCCTGTTTTAAATCGCCGATAAGGCAAACCCTGTTGCATATCAGGGGATTCAACCGATTGATTATTAAACATTTATCGTTTGTCTCGGCGACAGGAATGGCAGAGTTAGAGCGTGCGCCGACGTCGGGTTGTGCCGACCGCTTTCCGCCGCGCGGATCGGGATCCCAGTCCTCGAGGATTTCTCGCGGGGTCGAAGGGTTCCACGCGGCGAGAACGAGAATCACTGTTTATTTATCAGAGGCAGGATCAAAGAGGAGGTATGCGATCCGCCATAGTAGACCGTGTTGCGGGCTTTGACTGTGTTGGTCCATTGCTCTGGAGGCGCGGCCGTATTTGGATTTGGTTCCAGGCGGGGGAAGTCAGTGCTGCTGATGTCCAGGCGGATACGGTGACCGGGCTCAAAAAGATTGCTGGTGGGTCCAAGATCGAGCGCGAGCCGATACACAGTTCCGGGCGCCATTAGCGTGAGATTGTTCATGCCATTCCGGTAGCGGGCACGAATCTGACCCTCCGCAATAATCATGGAGTAGCCATCCGGATAGACATCCGAAAGCTTCGCTACAAAATCTGTGTCGGGGGCAGTCGAGGAAATCCATAATTGCGCCTTGACATCTCCGGCAATGCTGATCGGTGTGATTAACGGCTGAGTTGTGAAGGTGAGAACATCGGCTCGCTTTTCAAGCGCTGCCTGATTCTGGACGCACTCGGCATGGAAATGGCCGCCACGGGTAGGGACGGGGTCGGACGGATCGTCTTCAAGCGAGGATGACTCTTCGTTTCCAGAGGATGAGGTGCGGAGTAGTCCTTGAGGCTGAAGATAGAATTGGACTGCGCGAGTCCCGGCGGGCGGCCACTCATTTAACGACAGCCATTCCCCTCCTGGTTTGATCTTCCCAGCCTTCAGTTCACCTTCCACTCCACCTCCCATACGGAAGATATGGATCGGCGCAGAGTCGATGATGTGAAGAGGTGCCCCTCTCATCCAGTGATTGAACCAATCCAATTCCAACGCTTGCTCGTCCACAGCGGCTGACAATCCAAAATCGGCTTCGCCGCAGTTAGAGTTGCCAGTGGCATGCGGCCACGGACCAATCATCAATTTTTTCGGCGATGTCTGGATCTTCGAAAGCTGCATAAAATTCTCGATCACCCCGCCGACCGTGCCGTCGTACCAGCCGCTAATGAAAAACATGGGCACGTCTTTAAACTGGCGATAATATCCCGCTGGATAAAAATCCTGCTGTTTCCAGTAACTATCGAGGGTGGCATGCTTATACATATCCCGAAAGATTTTTTCATAGAGGGGAAGAGGTTTGAATATCTCTCCCCGCTGTGCAGGAGGTAGTTTGAGCCATGGATTTGGATTGTTAAAAGTTTCTGTCAGCTCAGAGCGTACTTTGGGCAGGTTTTCGGCCTGTTGACTGGTTTGCGCCATATAGAGAATCCATTGGGACATATTCATACTTGGAACACCGCCGGGGTACGGAAAGAACTGCGATCCGCCAACGACTGGGAACATTGCCACAAGATGCGGAGGAGCGAGCATGGCTGCGGTGTATTGGGTCCAAGCCCCGTAGGAAGCCCCAACTGTTCCTACCTTGCCGTTCGACCAGGGCTGGGCCGCCGCCCACTCAATTGCGTCATAGCCGTCCTTTCCTTCGTTCAGAAGGGGATAGAACTGTCCCTGCGAAGCAAAGCGGCCACGACAATCCTGCGCAACGACGATGTATCCGTGTTGAGCGAAAAAGATTCCCTCCTTACGGATGCCGCTTTTGTTGTAGGGCGACCGATCTACTAGGACGGGGAATCTTCCGGGCAACGGGACACTCTGCTTTGCCGGTCTATAGATGTCGGTCGCAAGTTTGACTCCGTCTCTCATCGGCACCATGACATTTTTCTCAACGGTGTAACCAGAGTGGTTCTGTGCAGCAGCAGAGGTCTCGACAACAGCGTAATCAGTGTCCCCCGTTTGCGCGGCTGAGGCACTGGGGAAGAGAGAGGAAACAACAAGCACCCCCCCAAGCATCGTTTCAATGACCTTCATGCGGGCTACTTCCCCCTCTTTCGTCCTGTCATCCTTTGGTGACGCTTTACATGCGATCACGGTCGAACATATCACAAACGGAAGATAATTTACGCTCACAAGTTGACACAATGTTGCATGATTGGGTAACCTACGCTTACTTTGGCATCTGGGTTCTCCTGAAAGAAGGAAGGTGAATGGCTGGAATGGACCTGCGAATATGACAGTTTGATCGTTTTCCTTGGCTGGATTCTTTGTGGACCAGCAGATGTTTCTCTATATTATTTCGGTTACAGGAGATCGTGATGTCAATTACCAGAAGACAGCTACTCGGCACGGCAACGGGCGCACTGGCTGGCGCATACTTACGCCCACGCGTTGCCTATGCGCGGGACCGGAAGCCAAATCTGCTCTATATTCTGGCGGACGATCATGCCGGGTATGTGATGGGTGCGCAGGGGAACAGTCGAGCGTACACCCCCAATATGAACCAGCTGGCTTCTGAAGGAACCAGGTTTGCACGACACTATTGCAACTCGCCGGTATGCACGCCATCTCGGCAGTCGTTCTTCACCAGTCAGCTCCCGCATTCCGCGGGCGTTACCGTTCTAGACGGCGTACTGGCGGAAGATAAGCCCACCCTGGCGAAACAATTGGGGGCAAGCGGATATCAGCCTGCGGTTTTTGGCAAGATGCACTTCAACACGCCAGGCCGGCCTGGTCTGCATGGCTTCGACCTTGCGGAGACGGAGGATATCGTGTCACGGGATTGGGCGGCGGCCGTGGGTCCAACTCCCGACTTCGGCGATATTCGCGTAAAACCGAAATGGCGACCATTCCAAGATCCAGCCAGTATTTGGCTCGATTCGGACAAGTTGCCATTCCCACGCACCTATGAGCAGATGGAAAGCACATGGGTAGTCCAGCAAGCAACGAACTATCTCCGCGAGCACAAAGATGATCCCTTCGCATTGTGGGTCAGCTTCCGTGAGCCTCATTCGCCCTTTAATTTTCCAATCGAGGACCGAAACGATTTCAATGCCGCGGATTTTCCTGTTCCCGAAGTAGGGCCTGAGGATGCAGGTCAGATTCCTCTGGTCTTCAGAGGTTTGACCGACAAACAGAAGCAGGGCATTATTGCCGCCTATTACACGTCCGTGCGCTTCTTAGACCGGAATGTAGGCGCAGTTCTGGATGCACTGCGCCGACTCAATCTGGAGAACGACACGCTGGTGATTTATATGGCGGACCACGGCTACAGCCTGGGACAGCACGGCAGGTTTGAAAAGCATGTCTGCTATGATCCCGCCCTGCAGGTCCCGCTCATCATGCGCTGGCCGGGACGCATCCGTTCTGGTACTGTGGTGCAGAATTTTACGGAATCCGTCGATGTGCCGCCAACGCTATTGGAAATGCTGGGCGCGGAGCCATTCAGTTTGAATCATGGGCAGAGTCTCTCCGGATACCTGAGGACCGGGCGCAGCACGAATCCACGGCAATCCATCTTCAGCGAATATCTTGAAAATGAAGAAGCCTGCGTTCGGACGGACCGCTGGAAATTGATTCACTGCAGCGGAAAGCGATTCAGGCTGGATGGCTACATGACAGATGATCCGCTGCCGGGACGTACGATCCATCTTTTCGATTTGAAGAACGACCCGGGAGAATTTCAGAACGTGGCTTCCCAACACCCCGAGGTAGTCCAGAACTTTTCCATGCAGATGCTGTCGCTCTTTCGTGCAACGCATCCACAGGCGGCCGAGGAACCATCCGGCATGAGCATGAATGACTCGCTCGACTGGTATCTGCGTCCTCGCGATGCCAAGGTACACTGCATGAAGTTTGATTTTTGCCAACCGTCCTGAGCGGAACGAACTGGCCATAGAAAGCTGTCGGTACCGCATGTTTCAGAGCCATTTCCCGATTCGCTGTAATCAGGCACATATGGGCGTCTTTCGGAGTATCAAAAACTCCCGATAACAATCTCAACTTCACGATTCTGTCTGCAACCGGTCTTGGGATCACCTATACTCGGAGGAATTTTATGGATCGCGGATTCCGCATGTTGGACCGTCCTGTCTGCCTGCGCCGTCTTCCGTCGGGCATGCTGGCGACACTGCTGTTGTGTTTCATCTGCGGGGTGGCGGCTCCCTGCTTTGCCTCACCGGTTAAGGGCCGACAGATGTTAGCCGCTACTCCGCCGATGGGGTGGAACGACTGGGCCCAATATCAGTGCGGTTATACCGCGCAGGATATTCTCGCCAATGCCAAGGGCCTGGTGAAGACTGGGCTTGCCGCACATGGCTACAATACGGTGACCATCGACGATTGCTGGATGCAGAAAGATCGCGATGCCCAGGGCAACCTGCAGGCCGATCCGCAGCGCTTTCCTCAGGGGATGAAGCCGGTCGCCCAAGCCATCCATGCGATGGGTCTGAAGTTTGGCATCTATGAGGATGCCGGCTACGAAACCTGTGATGGCTTGGCCGGAAGCGGCGAGCCTGATGGAGGCGGCAAGGATCATTTTCTCCAGGACACTCGGCTATTTGCATCGTGGGGCGTCGATTACCTGAAGCTGGACGGCTGCAAGGTCTATGTGCCCGCTGGCGGCACTAAGGCTGACGCCTACCGCAAGGCCTATGCGGCACAAAGTGCAGCGCTGAAAGCCGTGAACCGCCCTATGGTTTTTTCAGAATCGGCCCCGGCGTATTTTCAGGGAACGCCCGACTGGTATGACGTCCTGAGCTGGGTTCGCGACTACGGTCAACTTTGGCGCGAAGGTTCAGATATGGCGAACTTCCATGTGAAGAAACCGGACGATCCCCGCTTTCATAGCGTGCTTTGGAACTATTCCTACAATCTTCCGCTGGGCCGATTCCAGAAACCCGGCAACTGGAATGACGCGGACTTCATCATCGGTGGCGCTGACGGCATGAGCCTGGCGGAAACCCGCACTCAACTCGCCTTGTGGTCGATGATGTCGGCGCCATTGATCCTCAGCTCCGATGTCGGCAGGCTCAGCCCACAGGCGGTGGCGATTCTCGGCAACAAGGCCGTCCTCGCGATCGATCAGGACGCGTTGGGCAAGATGGCCACGTTGGTGCGGCGTAACCAAATCATGGATGTCCTGTTCAAGAAGCTTAGCGGCGGCAGTTACGCGATCGCGGTGCTCAATCGCGGAACTTCGCCGATCCAGCTCGAACTGCATCCTGCCGATTTCGGCTTTGCGGCGAACGCCGGATGCCGCCTTACAGCATGGAATCTTTGGAGCGGAACGGATCAACCTGCGGCATCGACCTTGCAGGCGAACGTTGCCAGTCACGATATCGCGATCTGGCGCGTCCACGCTGCACCCTCCTGCGGCACGCCGACGCGCACGGGTGCCATCATCATGGTCGCAGCCGGCAGGCATCGCGACATGGACAACTACACGCGCTGTCTGGCTGTCTCGGGAAGCGTCGAGGATTGTGCGGGAACTTCAGCGGAAGCTTGGACGATCACGCCCAGCGGAGCCTTGAAATCTGCTGGAAAATGCCTCGTTCCTGCGAACGGCAAGCCGTCGATGCAGGGATGTTCCGCCCGCAAAGACCAGCGTTGGAAATATACACTGCTCGGAAATTTAGTGAGTGCCGATGGCGAATGTCTCACGGCAAGCGGCCCGGACAATCAATCGCAACCCCTGAGCATACAGACCTGCGGACACAATCAGTCGGACCAAATTTGGTCACTGCCCAACTGAACTGGAATAAAAGGAATGAAGCAAGAATAATCCGAGCCATGCGTGCGCCGAGAAACGTGAGTCAAACGAACCAGGCGCGTTTCTCCTTCATTCGGAGATCGTCCTCCGGCACCGCTAAGGTTGCAGTAGTTCAATACGTGGAGTCGCTTCTTCTCCCGCTAGCGTGCTGTATACATCTGAATTCTAAAGTATGACGTCTATCATGCGGTCGAATGGGCTACATCTTCCAGTCTGGAGCCTGTGGGCAAGGAAGCGGAGAAAGACATGACTTCGAATACGGAGAAATATCAATCGCACATCACTCCTTCACCGGATCGACTCAAAGGCAAGGTAGCGATTATCACCGGGGGAGCAAAGGGCATTGGGCGTGCGATCGCTCTGCGATTCGCCCAGGAAGGTGCCGATATCGCGATCGCCGATATTTGTACTGATTCAATGTCATCTGCAGAGAAGGAGATTCGCGCACTTGGCCGTGAATGCATTGGCCGACAAACTGACGTAGCGGATCGCGAAAATGTAGAAAGAACTGTGCAGGCAGTTCTTGACCGTTTCTCGAACATCGACATTTTGGTCAACAATGCCGGAATTATCGTGTTCGGAAGTATCATGGAGTGCGCTCCAGAAGACTGGAAACGCATGCTCGACGTCGATCTTACAGGCGCATTGCACTGCACGCAGATCGTGGGGCAGCACATGCAACAGCGTAACCGCGGGGGGCGTCTCATTCACATCGGCTCGACTGCATCGTTGCTGCCCACGGCACAGCAGGGAGCGTATTGCGTAGCCAAGGCAGGGTTGCGGATGGTCAGCCGGATGGCGGCGATGGAGCTGGGACCATATGGAATCACTTCCAATCTGCTTTGCCCGGAGGGCGCCGTAACCGACATGAACCGGGAATTGCTGAGCGATCCGGAAGTAATGCGCAAGCTGGAAAGCAAAATACTGGCCGGGCGACTGGCAACAGCAGAGGAGATCGCGGCGTCAGCCGCTTTTCTTGCGTCGGATGAAGCTGCATATATCAACGGCGCCGAATTGGTGCACGATGGTGGGATCACAATAAGTCCTTTATGGTGGAGATGAAGGGCTCATGCTCTTGCTACGATCCCAGCCTCGCAGAATCGTAAACTTCGATTTCCCGCGCCGTCCTTCCTTAGACTAATTCGCATTTGCGTCTTTCCACTCTTCATACCAAGCCATCTGGATCGCTTCCAGCTTCCCCTCATTCGACTTTTGCGGATCATCCGCGAAGCCAGGCAGTTCCGTCACGAAGCGATGCAGTTCTGTGAAGCGAACAGTCAGCGGGTCAGTCTCAGGAAATTTTTCCTGCAGCAGGATTCCAATCTCTTCAGCGTCACTCCAGGTGATTTGTGGCACGGGAACTCCTTCGGGTTTTGATTAGGAATTGGAGGACTTCGCCGTCTCGTCCGCCAAGGAAAGAGGTTTGCCTTCGGAAACGTAATTGCGGTTCCACTTGGGAATTTCTACCACATAATTACCTGGCCCAGTGATTACGGCCTGGCAACCAAGCCGGGAGTTCAGTTGAACATCCGCCGCTGTTTCCATACGGTCCAGCTCGTCGTCGTCGGCCTCGCTGATTCCGGATGCGCCCTCTTTGACCCAGAGATGACAAGTGGTGCAGGCGCAGGCGCCGCCGCAGGCGTGATCGAGAAAGATGCCGAAATTTTCTGCCACGTCAAGGAAGGACATAGGCTTGCCATGGTGATCGTACGGCATGGTTCCATAGTCGAATTCGACCGTACGGCCTTCGGGAAGAAAGGTCACCCGAACCACGCCAACTGCGGGTGGCTTGGTCAAATCGATGGGCTTGTCGGTTTCAATGCTGCTGGTATGTGCCATAGGCTGCTCTCACTTATTTTGAACTTCAGTTGCGGTCGGCGCAGTTTCAAACTCCGGCGCGGCCATCGGATGAGGTGCGGTGGGGCCGTCGCCCATCTGCCGGACTGCGGCATCCATCGTCTTGCCCTTCATGGCAGAGTGGACGGCCGCGTCCATTTGCAATTCCGCAAAGTTCCGGGTTGCATAATCGAGCGCGTCGATTGCGTTGCGGATCGCGTGATAATCGTTTCCGCAGCGCGCCTCTTCCAGATTGGTGCGCGTCTCCCGGATGCGGGCTACTTCCACCGGATTCAACAGTTTCCATGCCGGGCTCAACGGCGCTTTCTCGACCGCGATGAGAATGGTTTCAGCCTCGCTCTTGGCCTCAATCAGTTGCCGCTCGCGGAAGTCCTCCTCGGCGTGGTCAAACGAATCCAGGATCATCGTTTCAACTTGCTCATCTGTCAGGCCATAGGTGGGCTTCACTTCAATCTCTGCCTGCTTGCCGCTGCGCTGCTCGCGTGCCGTCACGTGGAGAATGCCATTCGCATCGATCAGAAATTTCACCTCAATCCGCGGCATGCCTGCGGTCATGGGCGGAATCCCTTTCAGGTCGAACCGGGCCAGCGAGCGACAATCCTTTGCCAACTCACGTTCGCCTTGCAATACATGGATGGCGACATTCGTCTGGCCATCGATGCCGGTCGTAAAGTGTTCGGTCGCGGAGGCGGGAATGGTGGAGTTGCGCTGGATGATGCGCGCTACGACGCCGCCAAGCGCCTCAATACCGAGCGATAACGGGGTTACGTCCAGCAGCAGCAGATCGTTGGTTGCCGTCGAATCGCCTGCGAGAATGTTGGCCTGCACCGCTGCACCGAGTGCCACCACTTCGTCGGGATTCATTTCGGCGTGAGGCATTTTTCCGCGCGCGGCCAATCCGAAAACTTCGTCGACCAAATTGCGGACACTGGGAATGCGGGTAGAGCCGCCGACGAGAACCACTTCTTCGATCGCTTCAATTTTGATTCCAGCATCCTGAATTGCCTGCCGGCAGGGCGCGATGGTCCGCTCAATGACAGGACGAATCAGCTGCTCGAATTGATCCCGCGCGATCTCTCGTTGATAGCGCTGGCCCGTCGGTAAGGTGATATCCAACGTAATGGAACTTTCAACCGACAGCGCAATTTTCGCGTCGATCACCGCCTTGCGGATCGCCTGGATGGCTTCCCCGTTGCGCCGGACATCCAGACCGAGATCTCCAGCAATATCCTCCAACGCAATCGCGATCAGAAGATTGTCGATATCGTCGCCGCCCAAATGCGTGTCGCCATTCGTGGCAATCACTTCAAAGATGCCATCGTGCAGTTTCAGGATGGAGATGTCGAAGGTACCACCGCCAAAGTCATAGAC
>JAJZIF010000511.1 GCA_021810735.1 Acidobacteriota bacterium | reverse complement strand
GCCTGAGGCAGAACGCCGCACTCCGCGGCATAGCGAAAGAACAACTCCAGGCCGGCGAGACAGGCGTCGTCCAACACATAGTGGATATTGTGCGAAAGATAGGTGCGAATCGTTGCGGCTGGGACAGCGATGCGCGGTTCCCACTCTCGAACGAGTTCCTCCAGATTTGCCAATCCGTGGTCGCGCGACTGAATGAAATCTGCAATGACTTCGCTGCTGTCCACTCCCGCAGATTGGATCGCGCCGTTTCGTATGGCCCAAAAGGCGGAGACCCAGGGTGTCCCGGTGTGCCGCTTCCATTCCTGCGCAAGGTCGATGTAAGCGAGCGACTGCCCGGTGCGCTCGAATCGGGCGGCCTGGTCCTCGAGCGCCAGCAACGCCGGATCGCCGATCAGGACCGCTGCATCGCAGTGCTCCAGCATGGTATCCAGGTCAGGTGCGTGCGGTACAAATTCAGGATCGATTCCGTAGAATTTGCGAAAAATAATTTGTGCGTAAGCATTGGAAGCGCGCGAGGCTGTGTCCGCGGCGACGCTTCGCACCGCGCCAATCCCCTCCTGGGGCTTGATGACCAGAAGAATGGACCGTACGCGGTCGAGCGATGCGATCGCACATCCAGGGATGATGGCGAGATTCGGCGCAGTCGCGTACGCGGCCACGGGAATCAGGCCGATGTCCGCCGTTCCGTTCGTAAGTTCCGCGGCGCACCGCGACGGCATGGAACGATGGATTTCGTACCGTTCGGCCAATCGCTCCCTCTCAGGAGAGTGCTCAAAATCCCACATCAGCGGCGCGGGATTCAGAAATCGAATGGCGGAGATGCGCAGACGCGGCTTCACAGAGAAGTGTAGCAAGGCGCTGCCTTAAGGCAGCCACCGCGTCTTTAACGCGGATTTAGTTGTATATGTTCGATTCGATTGATCGCGGGGCGAGCGCACGAAGTTCGTTCATCTCAAACCGTCATTGCGGACCATCTCGCTTCGCCTGCCTGTGGCGATGATTGAAAACTTGAAGCTGCTGGCAAACCAGCGGGACGTGCCGTATCAATCGTTGCTCAAAGTGTTTCTTGCTGAACGGCTTGCAAAGGAGCAGAGGCAAAGGAGCAGAGGCAAAGGACTGTGCGACGCAAGTGATGAGAAATGCATGAACATATCCTGTATATTTCCCATGGAGTGCCCGACCAGCCACAAATAGGGAGATTGTGCAATGGACCGCAGAGATTTGCTGAAAGGTACGGGAGCAATCGCGATTCTAGTTGCAGGCGGAGGCGTCTGGCGCGCATACGAGGAGGGCTTATTCAGTGCCGACAAAGGGCCAGCGTTTCAACCATGGAAAAACTGGAACGAGGCAAAAACCGGACCTCTTGCGTTGGTGCGGGCCGCCATTCTGTCCGCGTCGCCACATAATACACAGCCGTGGCTTTTCAGAGTGAATCCTGCGAAGGTCGAACTTTACGCAGACACCAGCAGGAATACCGGCGCTCTGGATCCGTTCCTGCGAGAGTTGCACATAGGCCTGGGGTGCGCGCTGGAAAATATGATGGTGACAGCGTCCGCCATCGGGTACCGCTCTTCCGCCGATCTTGTTCCAGGCAGCCTCGACCCGCCTTCGACGAAAACTGCACCCCAGATGGTTGCGACCGTCGAAATTGGGCCTGCAACCGGTGAGGCGGATCCACTCTATGAGGCGATACCGCATCGCCATACCAACCGCACCGACTATACGATGCAGGAGTTGCCTTCCGACTTCCTTGCAGCGCTTCGCGAATTTCCCAGCTCACTCAGCGACACAAAGACGTTCCTGTTCACCGACGCGAAAGATCGGCGCAGCATCGTCGAACTCGTCAGCCAGTCCAACAGAGTTGTTTACGCAAACCGGAAGGTCGATGCATCTACACTGCCTTGGGAACGTTTCAGTTGGAAGGCTGTTGAGCGTCAACGGGATGGAATAACGCCAGAAGATTACGGAGTGCCTCCGCTGCAAGCTGCAATTTTCATGTCCCTTCCCAAACCCGCACAGATGGCAATTCTGGCGCGGGCGGCGCGGGACCCGAAAGATGACTACGGCAGGCAACTCGCTGCATCTCCCATGTTTGGCATCATCGCAGTCCGGGACCGCTATGATCGGCAACAGTGCCTGCAGGCAGGTCGTGTGTGGGAGCACTCTCATCTGCTGGCCACGTCGCGCGGGATTGCGGCCCGTCCCATCAACGAGGCTGTCGAACTCGTCGATATAGAACGTGCGCAGCATCAGAAGCCTGGTACTGCCGCGTATCTCGCGCAACTTATGGGAGACATCACCTGGCAGCCAACTTTTATGTTTCGCATGGGTTACGCTCTGCGTTCGGCAGCCCTCAGTCCGCGCCGGGACGTTTCCCAGGTTTTACTGTCGTAATGGATTACGTCAGTGGAATTTTTCCGTCTTCGTCGACGATCTGCGACTGTATCCCATCGCACCAAACTTGACATTCCGCCCAGCCCCGGATACGCTCGGCAACAATCAACGCCAACTTTTCAGCGTATGTTTCGACGGGACGCATCTCCAGCAATTTGCATCATCTCTTTTATTCAACGAACATGACGATAGAAGCTGCAAACGAATCGGTACCCTCGGCCGTTCCACTGGAAAGCGAGCGGCTGGCCTGGCTGGCGCTTACCATGACGGATGGCCTGGGACCGACGCGAATCTGGCGGGCGGTCCACAGTACTGGCAGCGCGGAAAGCGTGCTGGCGCTTGCCCTGACGCAATTGGAAGTTCTACGCCTGCCCGCTGCTTCAGCGCAATCCATCACTTCCGGCCGGTCTCGCGCCGATGCCGAAAAAGAATGGAAGCTGGTGCAGGACGGGGGTGGCAAGCTGGTCACGCCAGTCGATGAAGATTATCCTGAGCGCTTGCGCGAGATCTTCGATCCGCCGACCATGCTGTGGATTCGCGGGGACAGCGCCTTACTTGCGCGGCCCGGTATCGCTGTCGTCGGAACACGCCATCCAACTCCTTACGGAACCGGGATGGCGGAAATGCTTTCGCGCGATCTGGCGGCGCATGGACTTGTCATTCTGAGCGGCATGGCCCGTGGCGTGGACACGGCGGCCCATCGCGGCGCTTTGAGCGTCCAGGGAAAAACCGTGGCCGTGTGGGGGACCGGCATTGACGTGATTTATCCCAAGGAGAACAAGCGGTTGGCCGAGCAGATTCTGGAATGTGGAGGCGCGATCCTGAGCGAGTATCCGATGGGAACATTTCCCGCGCCGCAAAATTTTCCCATCCGCAACCGGATTCTAAGCGGCATGAGTGCAGGCGTTCTGGTCATTGAGGCAGGTGAA
>JAJZIF010000510.1 GCA_021810735.1 Acidobacteriota bacterium | reverse complement strand
GAAGGCGCGGGAGTGGATCCTGGCCCATGGCGGCGTCACCGAGTGCAATACTTTCACCAAGATTTACCTCTGCGCGCTCGGCCAGTACGAATACGACGCTGTCCCGGCCATCCCGCCGGAGATCGTGCTCTTTCCAAACTGGTTTTACTTCAACATTTACGAGATATCCTCCTGGTCCCGCGCCATCCTCGTGCCGCTTTCCATCGCCTACGCGAAGAAGCCGTTCAAAAAGATCGCGCC
Source organism: Acidobacteriota bacterium (assembly GCA_021810735.1). Next base: position 3,088 of record JAJZIF010000510.1, on the reverse strand, counting down.
GGAGCAGGGGATTGACGAGCTCTTCGTGGGGGGCCGCAAAAATGCCAATCTGCACCTCCGCTGGAACCGCAAAAAGCTGATCAGCTGGCGCAATTTCTTCCTTGCCCTCGACCGCATCACCCATTGGTTCGAGCGCGTGCACATTCGCCCGCTGCGCTCCATCGCTCTCAGGAAAGCAGAGAAGTGGATGCTCGCGCGCTTTGAGATGAGCGACGGCCTCGGCGCCATTTACCCGGCCATGCTCAACGCCATCATCGCGCTGCGCTGCCTCGGCTACTCGCTCGACGATCCGCAGATGCTGCGCGCTATGGACGAGTTCGAGCGCCTCGGCATCGATGTGCCCAATGGCAACGAGCATTGCGCCGAGCCAACCTTCCGCATGCAGCCCTGCGTCTCCCCTGTATGGGATACCGCCCAGGCCGTCTTTGCCCTCGGGGAGGCCGGTGTGGACCGCAACGATCCGCGCATGCTCAAGGCGGCTGACTGGCTGCTCTCCAAGGAAGTACGCCACAAGGGCGACTGGGCCGTCAAGAATCGAAAGGCGCAGCCCGGCGGCTGGTACTTTGAGTTCAACAACGAGTTCTACCCCGACGTGGACGACACCGGCCAGGTGCTGCTCGCCCTCAATAAGGTCGACAATCCGCGCGAGCGGTATCAGTACGACGTCTGCCAGCGCGCCATCGACTGGATCTTCTCCATGCAATGCCGCAACGGCGGCTGGGCCAGCTTCGACAAAGACAACACGAAGATGATCTTCGAGTACATCCCGTTTGCGGACCACAACGCGATGCTCGATCCGCCGACCGTCGACATTACCGGACGCATTCTTGAGACCCTGGCCACCTACGGCTACACGCGCAAGGACAAGCGAGTCGAGAAGGCCATCAAGTTCATCTACAGCGAGCAGGAGTCCGACGGAAGCTGGTTTGGCCGCTGGGGCGTGAACTATATCTACGGCACGTTCCTGGTTCTGCGCGGCCTTGAGGCCATGGGTGTCTGGAACCATGAGCCGCAAATCCAGCAGGCCGCTGAGTGGATCCGTTCCGTGCAGAATGCCGACGGCGGCTGGGGCGAAAGCTGCGGCAGCTATGATGACCCAACCACCCGCGGCGTGGGACCCAGCACGCCCTCGCAGACTGCATGGGCTATTCTTGGCCTGCTCTCGGCCGGCGACACACGCAGCGATTCGGTCGCCAAGGGCATCAAATGGTTACTGAGCCACCAGTTGCCCAGCGGCGGATGGGATGAGAGCACGGGCAGCAATATCACGCGCCAGGCCCTGTACACCGGCACCGGTTTCCCGCGTGTCTTTTACCTGGCGTATTACCTTTATCGAGACTATTTCCCGCTCCTGGCCCTTACCAACTATGAAAAGGCCATGGAGCGTGCAGAGTAAGCCGGCGGAGGATCTATCTAACCATGGCCGTACCCGTTTCGCAGTCGTGGACAGTAGCGACATACGTGATCAAACAGAAGCTCAAGGGCCGCAAGCGCTTTCCGCTGGTCATCATGCTGGAACCCCTGTTCCGGTGCAACCTGGCCTGCGCCGGCTGCGGCAAAATCCAGTACCCGGCGCACATCCTCAAGCAGGAGCTCACCCCTGACGAGTGCTTCCGCGCCGTCGAAGAAGCCGGCACGCCGATGGTCTCCATCCCGGGCGGAGAACCGCTCCTGCACTCCCAGATCGACAAGATCGTCGAGGGCCTCGTCGCGCGCAAGAAGTACGTCTACATGTGCACCAATGCACTGCTGCTCAAGGAGAAGCTGCACCTCTTCAAGCCCAGCAAGTATCTCTCGTTCTCCGTGCATCTCGACGGCCAGCGCGACCACCACGATTTCTCTGTTTGCCGTGAAGGCGGATACGACGCCGCCATTGAGGGCATCAAGGCCGCCGTTGCCGCCGGTTTCCGCGTCACCACCAACACCACGCTCTTTGACGGTGCCGACCCCAACTCCGTCCGGGCGTTTTTTGACGAGCTGATGGAAGTCGGTGTGGAAGGCATGATGGTCGCTCCCGGCTATACCTACGAGAAAGCCCCTGATCAGAAGCATTTTCTGGGCCGCGCCCGTTCGCGCCGCCTCTTCCGCGCCATCCTGTCCAATCGCCGCAAGACCTGGAAGTTCAATGCCTCGCCCATGTACATGGAATTCCTCATGGGCAAGCGCGAATTCTCATGCACTCCCTGGGGTATGCCGGCCTTCAGCATCTTCGGTTGGCAGAAGCCCTGCTACCTGCTGCAGGACGGCTACGCAGATACCTTCCAGGAACTCATCGACACGACCGACTGGTCCAGCTACGGCACCGAATCCGGCAATCCGAAGTGCGCCAATTGCATGGTTCACTCCGGTTACGAAGCCTCCGGTGTCTACTACTCGCTCGGCTCCATCCGCGGCCTGCTCGACACTGCCATGGCGATGTTCTTCAATACATATGAAGACAAGGGCGCGCTCGACCTGCTCAACGAGCCTGTAACCCCGATCCACAGCCACAATCCACTGGTCCAGATCCAGACGGCCGAGCCCCATCCCGAGGTGACAGCATGACCCCCGAGTCCACCATCGCCACCGCCATCCAGCAGCCCGATGCGCAGGAAGTCGCCCAGGGCCGCGACCGCGAAAATCTCGAAGGCTGGATCCCCGCTCTTGCCAGCGACGACGAAATCCGTCATGCGCTCGAAAAGGCCTTTGACTACCGCGGCGACGTCACGATCACCCTCAAGGACGGCACCAGCGTCAGCGGCTACATCTTCGACCGCCGCCACGGCGCCACGCTTGCTGACTCCGCCGTCCGCATCATCCCGGCCAACGAGCGCACCAAGCTCGCAATCCCCTACGCGGAGATCGCCGCCCTTCAGTTCACTGGCCGCGATACCGCCGCCGGAAAAAGCTTCGAAGCCTGGGTTCGCAAATACTGGGAGAAGAAAGCGCATGGCGCAAAAGACATTAGCCTGCATCCGGAAAAGCTCGACTGAGCGGCTCTCGAAGATTCCGCGCAACAAGGCAAAAGGCATGGCGTACGCCATGCCTCAGACTGCTGACAAAGGTACCGAGAAAAGTTCTCGTAATGAACGAGGGCTTTTCGTATTTC
>JAJZIF010000509.1 GCA_021810735.1 Acidobacteriota bacterium | reverse complement strand
AATACATGGGGCAGGTTGGGTATGCAAAAATTTCGCTCTTAGCCGCTGCATGACTATCCAGAAACGCGAGCGCCTGATCCGACTTGAACATGCCTACCGGTCCCACGCGGGTGGGTACGGATTGCGCGCAAAGAACGATGAACAGATTGACAGCAGCTAATGCGCCTGCGCTGATTGCGAGAAACTGCAGAAGCCAATCGGCAATCTTTCCCCGATATTCGACTAAAAAGTGGACACATAGAATGATCAGCAACGGAGAACCAGCAGTGAGATGAGCAATGTCCCGCCTGTGAAATTCTGAAAGCCATAAAGCCCAACCGCACAGCCAATACAGCAAAATCTCCGGCCTCAGATTGTCTTTGCCATGTGGAATGCCGAGGACGGGTACCAGCGCGGGTAGTGCCGCCACCAGGAGGAACGGCGTAATCAGAACCACTCCCAGCGGAGTCAACCAGCGGACGCCATGGATCGGGATAGCCCAATGAGTCCAAAATTGCAGAATGCCAGTTGCATACGGAATGGTATTCACCGTGCCGTAGTTCTGGGAGGGCCACACGAAGTTCATGTAGATCAAATCCCATAGGGCGCCATGACTCCAGAAGTAGAGCAGTGTAAGTCCCACGACGCTACAGTAGCCTCCAGCCACCATGCATAGCGAAGATAGGAAGCCAGACCGGCCGCGTTGCTGAATCCAAAGCCAGACGAATAATGCGAGCAGTAGCAGCATTCCTTTGGGCTGCAAGATGCAGGTAGTGACTCCCGCCAAAACACCGGCAACCAGCAATAAGCCGCTCTTCCGCAAATCCTGCCACAGGACGATGCAGACGACCGACAGCAACGCAAAGAAATTACTGTCCACATGATGGTTGACCATCGGCCACATCGTACTGAAATACACGCTCACCAAAAGGAGTGGAGGGAGAATCTGGTATCTTCCGCACACCCGGCGTGACAGGAAGTACATCGACAGACCCGTCCCAAGGGATGTCACAAAAAGCCAGATGCGAGCCACCAAGAAGGTAGTGCCAAACAGCTTGAAAAATCCTGCCAGCAAGTAGAATGTGCCGGGACCCATCACCTCAAAGAAGTCGCGGGCGAAGACCTGACCGTGCAGGATCCTCACCGCACCCTCGACCAGCGTTCCCTCGTCGCTTCCGAGAAAGACGAGTCGCATGAACGGCAGCAGATAGACGGCGGCACAGAGCGCAAAGAGGACGTATGGAATGTAGGGCCGAGCAGACGACTTCTGGGCTGGCGCGTGCAGGGACGCAGGAGCGGCGCTCGTTTCGCGGTCTCCGAGATGCGTGTCGGGCAGTTCTTCGACGCTCAATTCCACAGTTGTTCCATCCGAATGATGTGCATGCAAAGGGTTACGCCCGCACGCCGGCGAGCGGCTGATACGACGGCGCGGCGACAGAGATGGCTACCGCGCGTTCTGTATCGTCCATTACGAACGGGCCCAATGGCGGGGCGAGATCGGCCAGGATGACGGCACGCGGCAAAGATTTCTCCGCTACAGAAACGTTGCGCGCTTCCGTCACCACATAGAGTGGACGCTCTTTCGCTTCCTCATAGTTTCTGGCGACGTAATCCCCAATGGCGCCCAGCGCCAACAGGATCATTCCGGAAAAGACGCATTGCAGGGCGACGACCGAGGCCCATCCGGGCACAAGAGCTTTGGTCCAGAGCGCCAGATACGTCACTCGCAGGAAATAGAGAAAGCCGGCAGCGCTGAGTAGGCAGCCAGCCGCAATGCTGATGCGCAGTGGAAATGCCGAGAACGATGTGACGCCGATCCAGGCGAATCGCATCATCTTCAGCAATGGATAGTTGGTCTGGCCCGCGGCACGAGCCTTTCGATCGAACGGAAGCATCGCTTCCTTCAATCCCAGCCATGCCACCATGCCGCGCATGTACCGATGTTGTTCTCGAAGAGAGCGGATGGCCAGCACGGCCCTGCGACTGAACAAACGAAAATCTCCGACATCAGGCGTCATTGGCTGCTCCGCCATGCGCGACAGAACTCGATAGAAGAGTTTCGCTGTCCAGCGCTTGAACCTCGTCTCTCCTTCGCGGGAATTACGCTGCGGCGACACAATGTCGTATCCCCGCTCGAACAGATTCAACATGCGCGGCAACAATTCCGGAGGGTCCTGGAGGTCCGCATCCATCACCACCACGGCATCTCCGTTCGCAAAATCCAATCCAGCCGTGACTGCGGCCTGGTGGCCAAAGTTCCGGCTGAACCGAATCACCTTGACCCGCTCATCTCTCAATGCCTCGCGTCCCAGTACGCTTGGCGTGGCATCTGTGCTGCCATCGTCCACGAAAATGACTTCCCACGCTACTTCATGCAGAGTGTCACGCAGGCGTTCCAGCAGCAGAGGTATTACCTGTGCTTCGTTCAGTACCGGAATCACGACGGAAAGGAGCATGGATGCATCCCCTAAACTTGAAAAAGTACTAGGGAGAGCATGCCGGTGAACTGAACCTGCTCCGGGTATCTCTCCCAGAACGACAGAGTTTCTCTTACAGCGCTGACTTGCCTTCGCCGGTACTTAGGCGATGGCGGTTGTCAGATCGCCGCCCATGGTCGTAAAAGCAGTGTTGATATCGCCGGCCAGCGAATGCATGCCGACCGTTGCCGCGAAAGCGACAAACGCCACCAACAGCGCGTATTCGATCAGGTCCTGGCCCTTGTCGTCCTTCAACATCTCGATCATCACCGATAGTTTGATCAGCAAATGATTCATATGAAATGCCCCTCCAGTCCGTTCGATGGATGTTCCAGCCTAGGCCGGATTGGTTCCTTATTCCAAGTGCAGAATTACCGGGGAGAGTATGCCGATGAGCTTAGTTTGCCCAGGCATCTCTCCCGGAAAGTACGACAGTGTTGCATGGTTGTACTGACCTGCCTTCGCCGGTACTTAGGCGATAGCGGTTGTCAGATCGCCGCCGATGGTGGTGAATGCATTGTTGATATCGGTAGCCAGCGCCTTCATTCCGACTGTTGCCGCGAAAGCGACAAATGCGATCAACAGCGCGTACTCGATCAGGTCCTGGCCATTCTCGTCCTGCAGCGCATCCTTCAGCAGATACATCTTCACCGACATCTTGATAAGTAGATCTTTCATGTGACATGTTCCCCCGTTCCGTTGGATTGATGTTCCAGCCATAGGCTGGTCGTGCCTTGTTTTAAGCAAACGGAGCGCCATTCCTGGCATGGGTGCATGGCCCCAATAATCCAAGCACTTACGAATTTCATAACTGCTCGGGGATGTGAACGGCTGTTTACGGGGTAAGCCGGGCAGATACGTCCGTATACACAGCGCAGTAAGTCAGTGGCGCATCGCAGCCGC
>JAJZIF010000508.1 GCA_021810735.1 Acidobacteriota bacterium | reverse complement strand
AGGAAGGGCTGGACATGACGGTGATCAAATCTCTAGATCACTGGCCTGATCTTGGCAGCGACCTGGATCTGTATACGAATGCAGATCCAGCAAACGTAGCCCAACTGATGAAGCGGCGCTTCCAGGCGCAAATGGCGACCAGAAGCTGGGGAGATCGCCTGGCATGCAAGTGGAACTTCCTGCTACCGGGGTTGCCTGAGTCCGTCGAGATTCACATGGGCCGCCTGGGCCAGACAGGGGAGCAGATCATCCTCGCTGAGCGCCTTCCGGGGCGCACGCGATCGGTTCAAGTTGGAGAATACACATTTCGCGTTCCGGCAGCATCGGACCGTCTGATGATCTCCACTCTGCAACGGATGTACCGCCATTTTTACTTCCGGCTATGCGACATCGTCGACACCACGGAACTGTCAGAAGCGGGCGCCATCGATTACGAAGATCTGCGGTCCTCGGCGAATGCATCCGGAATCTGGGAAGGAGTGGCGACGTATATGGCTATTGTGTCGGACTACGTGAAGCAGTATCGAGGCATTGGCCTCAATCTCCCCAGTTTCGTAATGGATGCCGCGCGGTTCGGCGGCGATGAAGTCTACTTTGCGCGGGGTTTTTTGCGGGTTCCAATTTTGCCGCAATCTGCGCGTCTCTATGGAACTCAACTTACCGGCTTGCTGCGCAAGCGGGAATTGCAGAGCAGCGCCCGTCTTGGTCTTTTACCGTGGCTTGCGACAGCTGCCGCAGTGGGGCAAAAGATCACGGGAAGCGACAAGGGGATATGGTGATTGGCAATCGCAATTCCGGCGAAGCAATCGGCTTACCAGGCAAACGGTGGCTGCAGTTGACACACAACCTGTTGTTTCTCTTGAAGGAGATGCCGGGATTCCTGTCTCTCGGCGAATGACTATGGGCATATTGACAAATCCTGAGCTGACATCGTTCGAGCCATCGACTCGCAATTCTGGTGGATCGCTGCAGGAAGCGGACGCTTCCATCTGGTCGTCGCCCGGCTCAAACCGTCGAGATGCGATGCCCTTGAGGAAGCGCTCAAAATTGCATTTGAGTTCGACGGTCGTCCCCCTGGGAGGAACCTTACCTGAGGTGTCGCTCTGGAAGGGGCTCTGCAGCAATCTGCGCGACGCGATCTTCCCAGAGAAATTGCCGCCGCTGGAATTGACTTCCCAGCCAATAGCGGTTGCCGATCCGCTGGCAATCAAGCGCAGCCCCGCATCCAGCGCCATTTCATTCGTCATGCATGGCGCGATCCTTGCGTTCATTGTGTGGTTCATGCTTCAGGCGCACCGGCAGATCGTGGTACCGAAGCAGGTCGCGACAACTCCGGTCTACGTCCCACCCTACATTCCCCCGGTTACCTTACCGGCTCCGAAGCCCATGGGCGGAGGCGGAGGCGGAGGTGCGCACCAGTTGATCGAAGCAAGCAAGGGGCATCTGCCGCCAGTTGTGAAAACACAGACTACTCCTCCTCAGATCCTCCAGGTCGATCATCCGAAGCTGGCGGCGCCGCCGACCGTAGTCATGCCTCAGCACATCGAAATCCCAAGCAATAATATGCCGAACCTTGGGGCGACCCAATCGTCTCAAATCGTGCTCGCCTCAGAAGGCGGCGGCAGCGGCTCCGGCTTTGGTCAAGGCGCGGGCGGCGGTATCGGTTCTGGCATCGGTTCTGGCGTCGGCTCTGGTACCGTTGGCGGCTACGGCGGCGGAGTGATGAGCGTGGGCGCAGGCGTCATCGCACCGCGGGTGATTCACTCCGTTGAGCCGGACTTTACGGACGCGGCGCGGCGGACGAGGTATCAGGGCATCGTTTCGATCGGCCTGATCGTCGACACACAAGGGAATCCGGAAGACATCCACGTGACGCGTCCTCTCGGTATGGGATTGGATGAGAAGGCGATCGAAGCGGTGAGGCAATACAAATTCCGGCCGGCAATGTATCAGGGACATCCTGTCCCGGTACAGATCGTCATCGAAGTGAACTTCCACCTGGATTGATCGTCATCATGACAGCGCGGATCGATCAGTACAGGCTGGCATCGCAACTTCCCGCGCCTAATAGCCTCGGTTGGGCTGTCGAGTCTCAATCTCCACCGCGCGTGCTCGAAAGAGCGACCAACACAGCGGCGCAAGAAAAATTATTGGCAGCGGCCAATTGACTCCACGATCACGGCGCAGCTTGCGCCGTTTGTACTGCCTGTGTGCGCTGCGCTTCTTTAGGATAATACCCTCGGCTCGTCCGCACGATGAGATTGCCGTGCCCCGGTGCTTTCGCCTCAACCCGCACGGTCCTAAAACCTCCAAGGCTGGATTGTTTGGTCGAGTGATAGCCGATGGTGTACTGATTTCTTATATCGCGAGCTACCTCCTCGGCGACCTCATCTACGTCCTGCAAAGACTCCGGAAAATAGGCAATGCCGCCCGTATCCTGCGACAGCGTCTCCAGATCTGTCCTCGCTTGCCGCGATTCCGCCTTGTCGTCCCCAAACAACAATCCTATGGAATACACGACCGGGCCCCCCAGTCGTTGCACACGTCGGGCAGCCTGCTCCAGGCTCAGCCTCGATGCGTTGTCTGCTCCATCCGTGATGATCAGCAGCACTTGCTTCGGTTGCTTCCCTTGCTTGGCCAGTTCGTCCGCGGAAGCGACAACCGCATCGTACAACGCGGTCGTGTCGCGAGTATCGAAGTGCGAGAGACCGCGCTCCAGCGCGCTGATGTTCGAGGTGAAACCTTGATCGAGATAGGCCTTATCTGAAAAATTAACGACAAATGCTTCGTCCTCGGGATTGGAGGCCTTCACCAGGTCCAAGGCGGCTGCATCCACAGCAGCGCGCTTATCACGCATGGAGCCGGAATTATCGACGAGAATGCCCATGGATACAGGGAGATCCTGGAACTGAAACGAGTCAATCGTCTGCGGAAAACCGTCCTCCCACACTCGAAAGTCGTTGCGGTTCAGATCCCTGACCAGCCGTTTCTTTTCGTCTACAACTGTGCAGTTCAGAACAACCTCATTCACATTTTCGCGCAGCGTGTAGATACCACCTTTCCCTTTCTGAATCTCGCCCGCCTGGCTTGTGCTTGCAGTCGATGCAGCAGCCACCGGCGTTTTGGGTTCCACGTCGGGCGAGAGAACAGGATCGCGGTCCACATCGAGACTCGGCTGAGCCTCCGGCTTCGTAGGATCGAATGTGTTCAAGGGGGTTGTCTTTTGTGTCATTGCAACTGGACTCGGATTCGTCGCTGGCTGTGTCCCGGCTGGAATCTGGTTCATCGGCAAATCTAAAGCAAACACGGACACGTTTCCTCGATCCGCGCGCAGCCATATGCCGCGGAATGCCTCACGCAG
>JAJZIF010000507.1 GCA_021810735.1 Acidobacteriota bacterium | reverse complement strand
CCGGAAAGCACCATGGCTCCGGCGGAAAAAACGCCGGCAAGTAACATAGCGAATGAACGGCAATACTTCATGGGAAACGGAGCGACCTCTCCGATCATTTCACGGCAGGTGCCGTCCCTGCACACGCTCCGGCAGGATGGGCGCCTTTTGAGCGGATTCCCTGAGGATACACCCCGAAGCAACAGCGCGCTGTGCGGCTTTTCCCTCAGAAAAAGCCGCACTCTCCAGATTCGACCCGGGCATAGAAACAGAAAATCAGCGATAAAGTCTTGCCCGATCCGCCTGCGGCGCGAACCGGGCTGCCAGTTAGCAATCGTGACTGCGTTTTCGATTCAAGCCTTTACAACGTGGACGTTGCCCGGCGGCCTTGTCCTTGAGAAACAGCCGCTCTGGATTCCCTCAGGCCGTCCACGGAGGAAGCGAAAACGCCTTGGCCGGAAATCCTTCCGGCCATGAGTACATCAGAATCGTAAACCGATGGTCAGCGGGATCAGGCCTTCCGTGCCTTCGCCATTCTGCGTCTTCGTCGGTCGCGGCGAATCAATCCAGATGTACCGCGATTCAATGTACAGCTTGGCATTGCTGTCCGGCCCAAACGCCTTCCAGTAGAAGCCCAGACCGCCGTTGAATCCACCCTGATTGCTCGAGAAGCTGCTCACCACCACCGGCGCATACCCGGAGTAGCAGAAGTAGTAGCAGAAGGTTTGCGGCACCAGCTGCGTGAAGGCAGTCGTCTTGTGGTAGAAACCGCCGCCGCCCGTCACGTACATGCCCACGGTCTGCGTAAAGGGCTGGTAGACAATCGGGTCGACCGTGAATGACCAGTCGCCGATGTAGCCGCCTGAGGTCCCCACCTGCGCCAGCGTTGCGCCCGGTATCTTATTCCGCTTGAACATGAACTCGCCCAGCAGCCCGAACCGCTTCGTGAAGTTCATGCCCGCGCCTACCGTGAAGTTCCACCCAAAGGTCTCGTAACCGTGCGTATCGTTGCCGATCGGCGCCACCATGCCGCCGCCCACCTCAAAGGCAATCCGGCTGAACGTGCTGTTGTAGGTTGGATACCGGCTGCCGTACTGGCCGCCGTACTGTGCTCCCGCCTTCATATGCGGCGTAAGCGGAGAAACCAGATCATTGCCCACCAGCTCATTCGTGTTCAATCCGCTCGTGTAGCTGGCCGAGCTGGAATACACCTGCGGTATGTGGACGATCCCGTTGGATTGCGGCGTCTGCGCGAAAGCCGGAAGCGAAAGCGCTCCGGCAACTGCAAGCGCGCTGACTGCGGCACTCAAACGCCGCAGAAAATCTGGCGAAGTACGACAAATGGCAAACATTGAGGAACCCCCATTTGCTAACGATTGACTTCCCTGAGATCCGGACAAAAAAACTCCTGACCTTTGAAGCTTACCCAAATTAGCTTCCTGCCGTGTGCATTCCCGTCTTCTGGTGTCAGTTCTGGAAGCCCGTCCCCGGCATTTCGCCCTGCAAGTCCCCCGCTGGGCGATCTTCATCCAGCTTCTAACCCTCAATAGACGCGGAAGTTTCGCAGAATGATGCACGGACCGGTCTCCCGGCCCGTGCGTATTTTGATGCGGAAAACAATTAGTGGATGTCGAACTGCTCCGGATGCAACGCCGGATCGCTCTTGATGATGATCGTTTTCCCAATCATCTCCTCAAGCTCGTTCAGCCAGCGCCCGCCGTTTGCCTTCAACGTCTTCACTACTTCCGGATTGACCCGCAGCAGCACATCATTCCGGTCGAAGTGCCGTTGCATCTTCCGCATTTCCACGTAGATTTCGTTGGCTACCGTGACCGGGCTCTTCACCATGCCCGTGCCCGTGCAAATGGGGCACGACACGCTCAGCGTCCGCTCCAGCGACTGCTTCACCCGCTTGCGGGTAATCGCCACCAGCCCGAAATCATTGAACTGCAGCACCTTCGACGGCGCCCGGTCGTGCTTCAGCTCCTCTTCGAGCGCCTGCATCACCCTGTGGCGATTCTTGCGCTCGTCCATGTCGATGAAGTCGATCACGATGATGCCGCCCAGGTCGCGCAGCCGGATCTGCCGCACAATCTCCGGAATCGCATCCAGGTTCGTCTTCAGGATCGTGTCCTCAAGCCGCGCCGTCTTGCCCACGTACTTGCCCGTGTTGATGTCGATTGCCACCAGCGCTTCGGTCTGGTTGATCACGATCGAACCGCCCGACTTCAGCCACACCTTCGACTTCAGCGCCTTGCTGATCTCGTCCTGGATCCCGAACTGCTCAAACAGCGGCGTCTCCTTGGTGTAGAGCTTCACCCTCCGCACCAGCGAAGGCTGCACCCGGTTCAGGAAGCGCACGATCCGTTCGTAATCCGTCTCGCTGTCCACCCAGATCGTCGAGAACTGCTCGCTCACCTGGTCGCGCAGAATCCGTTCCACCAGGTTCAGGTCGTGGTATATCAGCGCCGGAGCCTTCGCGTTGTCTGACCGCTCCTTGATTTCAGCCCACAGATTGATCAGGAACCGGATATCGGCCCGCAGTTCCTCTTCGCTCGCATGCTCGGCCGCCGTGCGGACAATAAAGCCACCGCTCGCATCTCCCTTTTCGCTGATCAGAATCCGCTTCAGCCGCTGCCGCTCCTCGTCCGACGCGATCTTCCGAGACACGCCCACGTGATTCACCGTCGGCATGAATACCAGGAACCGCCCCGGCAGTGCAATGTGGCTGGTAATGCGTGCGCCCTTCTTGGCAATCGGCTCCTTGGCAATCTGCACCAGGATTTCCTGCCCCTGCTTCAACAGCTCGTTGATCGCCGGCAGGTCCATGGTCTGCGCTGAAGGCCGCCGCCCGCCGCCATGACGCTGGCGTCCACCCCCGTGACGGCCATTGCGCCCGCCGCGGCGGTCATGGCGCCGTTCCCGGCGCGCAGGCATCGCGACATCCGCCCTTGCTGCGCCTTCCTCTTCCAACTCCTCGGCCTCGTGGTCCTCGACCTCCAGGCCATCCTCGTCGAAAACCTCTTCCTCGATCTCCTCGGTCCCGGCGTACGCAGCCTCTTCCTCGACCTCTTCCGCCTCGCCGTTTTCCGGCTGCGCCAGCCGCCGCTCGATGTGCTGCTCGCGGACTAACTCACCCAGTTGCGCCCCCTGGTCGAGAATTTCCTCTTCCATCTCGTCGCCTTCATGCTCCTCCATACCGGCGACGTGCAGATGTTCAAAGTCGTACTCGTCTTCGTCGATCTCTTCTTCTTCGAGGATCCCCGCACCCGACGCATAACCGAAAATATCGGCCTGTGCATCGGCCTCGGGCTCTTCTGCCGATGCTTCCGCAACCGGCCCTTCGCCGCCCTCGGATTCCTCTACCGGTTCTGGAATTTCAGCTGC
>JAJZIF010000506.1 GCA_021810735.1 Acidobacteriota bacterium | reverse complement strand
GTCCGCATCTACCCGAACATACACAGGGGCACTCGGCATCAAGCTAACCACATGGACGGCGCGTTGCTCCAGATCTGGCTCCGCCAGGGTCAGTACGGAAGTAACGATGGAGCGCAGGTCGTGCAAACCCAGATCCAGTTCCACGGGCCGCGAAAAGTCGATCAGGGTCTGGACCACGCGGTCGAGACGCCGAATCTCATTCTGGATGACATTGATATGACGCTCAGCGGTGCTATCCTGCCGCGCGAGTTTTTCGCGCAGCAGTTCCAGGTGTACCACAATCGCATTGATCGGGTTTTTTACCTCGTGACCCACGCCGGAGGTCAGCCGGCCAAGGTCTGCCAGGCGCCGCGAAACTTCCAGTTCATTCTCAATTTGCCGCATGGATTCGCTATCGTGCAAGGTCAGCAGAGCGCCCAGCGTATCGGAGGGGGTGGTCTGATCTTCACTATGAATGAAGTCCAGAGAAACCTGAATGCGGCGCCCAGTCTCGGTAACGACCTCTTCCTGCATCAGCATGACCTTGGCATTGAAAGCACGGCGAACGACCTGGCCGAGAGTCGATTGGCGATCGAAGATGTCATGCAGTTCGACACCGAGCATCTGTTGCCGGGTGAGCCCGAGAAAATGCTCCACGGAATTGCTGACCATGACGACGCGGGCATCCTGGGTGAACAGCATGACGCCATCCTGCAGGTTCTCGAGCACCTGGTCAAGATTTTCTTTGAGCGCCGTAAATACTTCCTCGACACTGCGCATGCGCTGGCCGATGCGTTCAATTTTGCTGGACACGCGGGAGATTTCGTCTGTTTTGGACAATGGAGGTGCGGGCTCAGATGCCGATTGCGGCTCCGCCAGCATGAATTGATCGAGCCGATCGCTGATGACCTGCAGTGGATGCAGGGCCATATTGGAGAGAAATGCCGCCAGCAGAATGCTGAGCAGCACGGACAGGATGGCAATGATGAATTCGGCGCGCAGCCAGGGCGCCAATTGACTGCGGAGAAATGTCGTTCGGACTCCCACGCGAATGGTGAGAAACGGAGCGCCGTTGCGGTCCAGTCCGGCATCGACCGCATAGACAGCGGGAGGACCGAACACGATGCGAAATTTTTGCCATGCGTTTTGTTGCTGCAATGAAATGAAACTTGGTTCGCGAGGCAGAGTGTTTCCTTGATACAGGGGGTCTGTGCTGAGCAGAATCTTGCCGCGACTGTCCGCGATATTGATGTCGTATATCGTGGGCTCGTAGCGGATAAAGGAAGTCAATATCAGATGAAGTGCGGCATCCTGCTGCACGGCGCTGGTCACGGCTTCGTCGAGCGCATTGGGATCGTTCGGAGGCAATGGAACCTGGGGGATGCCATGTTCGATGGCGCCCCGCACCGCCAGCATGACCTGGTTGGCGGCAATCTCGGTATGCAGGTAACTCTGCTGGATGCGCTCTGACAGCAGCTGCGACAAATAAAGCGCGGACAAGAACAGCACACTGGCAAAAACCATGCCCGTGATTGCCAGTACGAGTTTGACTCGGATTCTCATCGCAGATGTTGGATCGCGGGATCGCTCTCGGGCGTGGGTTGGCAGTGTTCGATGCGGACCCTAAATCTGACGCAGAGCTTCTCTACGTCCGAACCGCAGGGTTGGTCGAGTCCGCCCGACGCTCAGTCACTCGGCGCTACCGAACTTCCATATTCCTTGAGTTTATTGTGCAGCGTTTTCAGGCTGATACCAAGAATTTCCGCGGCGCGAGTCTTGTTATTTCCCGTGGATTCCAGGGTGCGCAGGATCAGCCGCCTCTCCGCCTCATCGACCGTTGTTCCGACAGGCATCTGAACCTGATTGGAATCGCTGACGCTGGCAATGTGGGCCAGGCCGAAGCCGGGAGGTAAATGCTGCCGGCCCAGAATCCCGCTGCCGCACAGTACTACGGCTCTTTCCAACACGTTGCGGAGCTCGCGGACATTTCCCGGCCAATCGTAGGAAAGGAATTCCCCCAACAGGTCAGGTTCAATGCCGGTCACTTGGCACCCGTGGCGTTCATTCATAGCGCGGATCAGTGCGTCGGCAATCAACGGAATATCTTCGCGATGCCTACGAAGCGGGGGCATTTCAATATTGAATACGTTCAGGCGGTAGTACAGGTCGTTGCGCAGATGGCCGTCGGCGATGGCGGTTGCAGGATCTTTGTTGGTTGCCGCCAGCACCCGCACGTTGATCTGGGTTTCAATCTTGCTGCCCAGTCGCCGCAGGCTGCGATCTTCCAGCACTCGCAGCAGCTTGGCCTGGGTTGCGATGGGCATCTCGCCAATCTCATCGAGCAGTAACGTGCCCTCCTCCGCCAGTTCGAAGCAGCCAGCCCGGCGTTCGACCGCGCCTGTGAAAGCGCCTCGTTCGTGGCCGAAAATTTCGCTTTCGATCAGGGTTTCCGGAATGGCCGCGCAGTTGACGGCAATGAAGGGCTTGGAGCTACGCCCACTGAGTTCGTGGAGGGTCCGGGCCACTACCTCTTTGCCCGTCCCACTCTCTCCAGTAATCAACACGGATACATTGTTGGGTGCGATGCGCTCAATCAGGCGAAAAATCTCCTGCATGGGCGCCGATTTTCCAACCAGGGAACCGAGTACTCCTGTTTCCTGCACCTTGCGGCGCACAATTTCAATCTCGCGCTCTGCTTGCTGCTGCGAACTGGCGCTGGCCAGCAGCCTCTTCAGGCGGATGGGATCGACTGGCTTCTGAAGGTAATCGAATGCACCCAGCTTCATGGACTCAACCGCGCTCTCAATGCTGCCCTGGGCGGTCAACATGATCACGGCAAGCTTTTCCTCCATCCTGACCAGCTGAGACAGCAGAGTCAGGCCATCCATGCGCGGCATCTTCAAGTCGGAGATCAGTATCGAAGGATGCCAGTCCTGAATACGTTCCATCGCTTCCACGCCATCCTCGGCCATGGCTGTTGAGTAGCCCCAGCCCGAGATCAACTCCGCCAGGCCCATGCGGGCGTTGGCTTCATCTTCGACAATAAGGACTTTTTGATTCATATAGGGAAGTGGCTTCGTTGCGGCTGTCCCAGAGTGTGGCCGTGCCACTTGCAGCGCGCTGGATGCCGATCCTCCAAGGGTGCCTAGTCTACCCTGTTTGTACCATGGAGGGCGGTTTGACGCTTCGTTCCTGCGCAGCACATAGCGGACCCCGTGGTCTTCCACCTCGCAGATTCGCTCGCTGAACAGCTCCAGTTGCAGCACGCCCTGGCTGAGCAAGCGGCGTATCTGCGGGTCGGTCAGCGCCGTAATGTAGTGCAGGCCACGCTGCTCCAGCTCCTGCTTGCCACGGCTTTTGGCCATGCCGCAGTCGCCCACAAAGATCAACTC
>JAJZIF010000018.1 GCA_021810735.1 Acidobacteriota bacterium | reverse complement strand
CGTCGAGCCGCCAATCGCCACATACAGATTCGGCGTCAGTGCGTACAAGCTCGACGGCGGCACGCCCGTAAACTCCGCCAGCACCTTCGCGCCGTTTACCAGTGATGCCGTAATCTGCGCCAGCGCCATCGAGTCCGGAGTCACCGCAATCGTTGCCACGCCGTCCGCATTCGTCGCCACGGTGCATATTGCCGCTCCGCAACTCAATCCCGCACTTCCCTCGGTCACGGCAAATGTCACCGGAATCCCCGCCGCGGGCGTCAGATCCACACTCAGCGCGCGCACCGTGAATTCCACCGGAACCGCCTCTGGAAGTGTTCCCGAAGGCGCCGTCAGGATCGTCAGCGCATCGCCATTCTGCGCATCATAGGCAAGCCCATCGGTAATCATCGCCACGCCCAGCGTCTGCGGATCTTCCACCTCCAGCAGCACCGTGCCCGTCGCGCCATTCGATGGCGGCGCCACCGCCGTGATCCGCGTTGGCGTCACCGACGTCACCTGCGCCGCCACGCCGTTCACATACACCGCCGAGTCCGGCCGGAACCCCATCCCGAGGATTGTAATCTCGCCGCCCGCTGCTGGCAGCCGCGCGGGACTCACCGTGTCGGCATACAGCACGCGCCCGATGTACGCATAGTCAGGACGCCCATCGCCGCGCTGGTCCGCAATACCGATGCGCACAAAGCTGCTCGCCGTGCTCACCGCGGCAAGCGTCGTCAATCCCGGTTCACTTCCATTGAAAGGCTGCGCCGTTGCCGTCACCGGCGCCGTGCCTACCGCATCCGTAATGTTCCACAGCCCGATCACCGGACGCAGCTTGTTCTCCGTCGCCGCACCCGTTTCATCCAGCGCCTCGGCCTCCACCGTGAATTCGCGGTTGGCCCGCGCATAAAACTTGAACCACCCCGAATGTCCGTAACAGCAAATGCGGCCCATCCACTGCCCCGTGGAATTCACAACCGCCGGATCCGCGTCCGTGCCGTCGTCTCCGCTGTGCAACTCATCCGCGGAATCGCGGATCGTCACATCCTCTTCCAGGCTCATCCCCGCCTGCACGCCGGGAATCGCAATCACCGGCATCGTCCCCGAAGGCGTCACCTGCCCCGGTGTATTCGGCCCCACCGACTGCTCATCGGCATAAAGCGGATTGATTGCCTCAAACGTCAGCTGATAATCCGACTGCGTCATGCCTGGTGGCAGCGGCACGCCGCTCAGGTCAAAGTAGCCTTCCAACGTCTGGTCGTTGCTCCCAAAGCGCTTCAGCGCATTCCCATTGGCATCCGTGTACCCATCCACGGGATTCCCCGCATTGCCCTGGTAGCTCGCGCCGCTCACCGCCGTCACCGTATATTCCAGCTCCGGACCGCTGCTGGTCAGTGGACGCAGCACGACATTCACACCCTGCATCCCCTGCCCGCGCTGGAAGCGGATCGCCCCGTGAATCGAAAATGTCACCGTCGCGGTGACTTGTTTGCCGGGATACCGCGACTGATTCGCCGCCGTCACCGGGTACGTCCGGTTCAGCGCGGAAATATCGTCGTAGCGCAGCGTCGTCTCGTTCGGCATGCACTCGCCGCCGCCGCCGTTGCACAGCCGCTCAATCGGATGCATGATCGGCCAGCCCGCCGTCCCGTCCGTCGTGATCTGGTCGTTCGCAAACATCTCTTCGTTCGCCTGCGACCAGTCCAGTCCCAGCACCCGCCCAAACCCGCGAATCATCTCGTACTGCAGGTTTGCAAGCTGTGTGCTGCTGGTCGCGCACAACCCGTTCACCAGCATCACCGCATGCAGAATATTCCCCGTGGTCGAAAAATTGTCCACATAGGTCATCACCCCATCCTGCGGGCAATCATTCGGATCGCTCGCGCCCTGCCCATACATCGCGTCAATCACAGAGCCGTCTTCGTCGTACACCACGGCCACCGGCACGCTCGTATCGGTCGACTGAATATCCGCCGGCTCCACCAGCCCCGTGCTGCCGTCCGTCACATTGGTGCCGTTCACGTCTTCCGCCAGGCTGCCGCCGCGCGTAATCGAAACCGCTGCGGTCTTCACCCCGCTCCACACCGCGGCCGCATTCGCCACCATCGTGTCCGCCTGTGAATTGCTCACCATCGGGCTCAGCGCGCCCTGATCCGTGTAGTACGTCACCTGCCCGTTGCTCCACACCACCGGCTGGCCCATCGCCGCGGGATCAAAATACGCCGAACCCGCATACCAGCGCGGCCCGCCCGCCACGGCCCGGGGAGCCCACACCAGCCCCACAACCCCGCACACCACCCACAAAAGACTCTTCTGAAATCGCATGGCAAGCTCTCCGCCCGCCGGCCTCGCCGGTAAGCTTCGCTCTTATTTCGCCATGCAGCGCCGTCTTCAAGAGCCCCAACCTGTGCTCTTTTCACATCGCCGTTTCAAAATGAAAATCCGCGCTCCGGCACTTTCCCAATCCGGGAAGCGCGCACAACCCCGCCTCGCGCCTCCCAAAAACCTCTAAATCTCCGGGAAAAAATCAAAAAATGCATCGATACTCTGCCGCAACTGCCCCTCGATCTCCTCGCGCGTACCCTCCAGCAAGTGCATCGTAACCCGCGCCCTGTTGCCGTTCTTCAGCTCGATCGGAGCGTCGCCGATCGAAGCCACTTCATCGGCGGGGAGAAGCCTCAGTCCATAAACAAGTGTTAGGTTTGCCATCCCTCCATCGTATATGGCGCCGTCCCCTTCCAGCCCGCCCCGCGAAACCTCGCGATTGCATCGCAACGCTGGGCCAATGAATCCCATAGCAGGTAACATGAAGAGAAGCCCATGACAGATACGATTCGCGATACCGTCATCCTTGGCTCCGGCTGCGCCGGCCTCACCGCCGCCATCTATGCCGCACGCTCCAACCTGAAGCCGCTCGTCCTCGAAGGCCATGAGCCCGGCGGGCAGCTCTCCATCACCACGCTCGTCGAAAACTTCCCCGGCTGGCCAGACGGCATCCAGGGCCCCGAGCTCATTGAGAACATGCGCAAGCAGGCCTCGCGCTTCGGCGCCGAGTTCCGCCTCGGCCATCTCGCCAAGGCCGATCTCAGCAAGCATCCCTTCGAACTCGACCTCGGGAACGGCCACGAAAAGATCCACACCCGCACCCTCATCATCGCCAGTGGAGCCTCCGCCCGCTGGCTCGGCCTGCCCTCCGAGCAGGCGCTCATCGGCCACGGTGTCAGCTCCTGCGCCACCTGCGACGGCTTCTTCTTCTCCGGCAGGGAAATCGCGGTCGTCGGCGGTGGCGACTCCGCCATGGAAGAAGCGCTCTTCCTCACCCGCTTCTGCACCAAGGTGACCATCCTCCATCGCCGCGAGCACTTCCGCGCCTCCCGCATCATGCTCGACCGCGCCATGGCCCACCCCAAAATCCAGATCCTCACCAACGTCATCGTCGAAGAAGTCCTCGGCGTAGACGACAAGGAAGTCAAAGGCGTGCGCCTGCGCGACCGCGTCACCGGCGAGGTATCCGTCCTGCCTATCAGCGGACTCTTCCTCGGCATCGGCCACGAGCCCAACGCCAGGATGTTCGCCGGCCAGCTCGACCTCGACGAAGACGGCTACATCCGCACCCACGACTACGTCTTCACCCGCGTCCCCGGCGTCTTTGCCTGCGGCGACGTGCAGGACCGCCGCTACCGCCAGGCCATCACCGCCGCCGGAACCGGCTGCATGGCCGCACTCGAAGTCGAGAAATACCTCGAAGAACACGGCCGCTGACACCTCGTTCTTCGGCTAAAGGAAAACGGCGTGCGCCCCACCGGGCTCACGCCGTTTTTTCATCTGCCGAGTGCACTGCTGCGCAGTGCGCTCCGCTCTGTCTTTGCTTATTCCGCCTGCAGCTCTTTCAGATGCCGCTGCGCCAGCACATAGGTGTCCACCGAAGCGATGGGACCCACCGGCTTCTTCACGCGTTGGAAGGCTGCCACCGCCGCCTGCTT
This sequence comes from Acidobacteriota bacterium, assembly GCA_021810735.1. The sequence goes on along the minus strand of JAJZIF010000018.1, from coordinate 15,556 downwards.
CGCGCCGTACTGCTGGTAAATCAGCCCATACAAGAACCACACGTCCGAGTTCGGCTCCTCCACATGCAATATCTTCATCGCCTGCCGCGCCAGTTGCCTTGCCTCGGTCGTCTTGCCCTGCGCGGCATACACACAGGCCAGCGTGTGCAGAATCGAGAAGTTATTCCGGCTCGTCAGCAGGTTCGCCTGCTGCGCTGCCTGCAAGGCCGCTGCATCCACCTTGCCCTCGAACAGCGCGTTCCACGCAAAGTCGTTGTAGTCTGATGCATTCGCATTCCCGCTGTTCAGCAGTCCCTGCAGAATCTTCGCCGCGCCCGCAAAATCCCCCTGCTCCTGCGCGATCGAGGACTTCGTCTCCACCAGGCTGCGGTCGTCGGGACGCTTCGCAATCCGCGCATCCACCAGCGCATAGGCGGCTTTTGCGTTCCCCTGCTTGCTCTCTGCTTCGGTCATCAGTGCCACTGCCGAGTCCGAGTTCGGATATTTCTTCAGCAGCGCTTCCGCCACATCCCGTGCCTTTCCGTAATCCCCTACATACAGGTAGGCCAACGCCAGCAGCTGATCCATCGCGGTGTGATCCTTCGTCTTCGACCTCAGGCGAACAATCTCCGGCAGCAGCGTATTCGTCTCCGGAGTCCCCACCAGCAGTGAGGCCGCGGCCAGCTTGATGGCGTCCGCTCCGCTCGTCTCCCCCGTGCTCCAGAACCGCGGAAACAGCATTCCATCCAGCGGGTCATCGCCGCCGCCCAGGTGCGCAAAATTTCGCCGCCAGTTCAGCAGCGACTCCGCCTCGGCTTCCTTTCCGCTCTGCAGCAGATACAGCGCCTCGTTGCCCACCTCGGCCGTGTCCGTCTGCTCGGCCACAATCCGGTAGCCCTCTTTTTCGTGCACCACAAAGAACTGGCGCGACGGTGTGCCCAGCTCCTGCAGCGTCACGCGGTACCCCGTCTTATCGTTGCCTTCTGAGGAAATCTTCATCATCCCCAGCACCGTATCCCGCATCACCGGAACCGGCAGCCCCACCTGGTCGGCAACCACCCGCATGCCCTGCGCCGACCGCTGCATCTCCTTCAGATTTTTCTCCCATGCAGCCTGGTTGGCGTAAGCGTGATGCGTCAGGAACTGCGCGACTTCCGCATCGCTCAGGTTGCCCGTCATCTCATCCACCATCATCCGGCGCACCACGCCCTCCGGCCCGGTTGACGAATAGTTCTTGTAATCAAAGGGCTTCAGGTTCTGGAACACCTGGATGCGACGCTCGATATCGGCGGCATCCTGCTGCCCCGGCAGCCCGGCGGAAAGCAATTGCGACGCCTCGGAATACATCCGCAGCCGCACCAGCTCGCCGCCCGCGATCACCAGCACCGTATCCTGCTGCGCCGTATTCCCGGAAATGCTCGCAGCCCGCTTCAGAGCCGCCGGTACGCCCTGGCTTGCCGCCACCGCGGCCACTCCCAGCGCATCTCGCCTCGCCGAATCCGGCAGCGGATCCAGCTCCGTCAGCAGCTCCTTGTAGTGGTGTGCATACAGCAGGTCGAACAGCAGGTTGTCCTCGTATTGCTGCCCCTGCTGCGGATGCAGCTTGATCAATTCGCGGTATTCCGCAATCGCGTGATCCATACCGCTCACTGACTCGTACCGCTCACCCTCATGGTTGTACTCGTACGCAATCGCAAGGTTCACGCGCGTGGTCACACTGTCCGGATCAAGCGCCTTCGCCTTCTGGTACGCGGCGATCGAACCGGCCAGGTCGAATCCCGGCCCGAAGCGCTGCCCGATGGAATCAAATTGCGACATCCATCCCAGCGTCTGCCACGCCACCGCCGATTTTGGATCCAGCTTCACCGCCTCTTGCGCTTCTGCCCTGGCTTCCTCGCCCACGCCCGCCGACAGCAGCGCGTCGGCAAAGCGCACATGCGGCAGCGCCCCGTTTGGATCGGCGGCAATGGCTTTGCGGTCCGCAGCAAACGCTTCCCGCACTTTGCCCTGCGCCATCAGCTTCGCGCCCACCTGGTCAAAGGTGATGATCACCGCGCTGCCTTTGTTCGCCTGTACCACCGCGTCGCGCAGCGCCAGGACGTCCGCCAGGCTGTAGAGCGACTTCCCTGTGTCGAACTTGTAGTCCGCCGTCACTACGCCCTTGGCGTCGGTCGAGTATGTCTCCGTCAGCGTCGCCGGACCCATCTTCAGTGTCTGGTTCGCCGGCAATCCCCGCACCGCAAAGCCGCTCGGCGGCACAATCTTGTACACGCGTTCGCCGATGAACGGCGTAATTTCGTACTCGTCGCTCCGTTGCAGCTTTTCTTTCAATAGCAGCTCATCGCCCGGCGACCCCGGCTTCGGCCGGTTCAGGTTCGGGTCGCGGTTGAACCACCCCGGCAGCGAGCCAAATGTCCCGTTCGGATAAAGCGCGACCTCCGCCTGCTGAATCCCCGTATGCCCTCGGCCCGCTTTCGGAATCACAATCCGAAGGTCAAATGGCTTGTTCAAATCGTGCGCGTCGCCGTGCGTTACCTGGATCGGGCTCTTCGCGTCGTATGCATTCTTCGCGTAGTTATCCAGTTCCTGCTTCACCTGTTCGTTATTCGAGTTCTGGTAGAAGTACCGGTAATCCGCGTCGATGTAACCGCTGGTTTGCGAAGTCTCAATCACCTTTGCCGGACCATAATCCGCCAGATCGAACTCCCGTGTCTCTATCAGCACGCTGTCCTCCGGCGTCGGCTTCGGCGTCAGCGTCAGTCCCTGCGTCTGCGCCGCAATAATCAGTGCGCGCCGGTCCTGGTCGCCATAGGGCAGGTCCCCTACCTTCGTGAACTCTGCCGTCGCATCGATCCACAGCGGCTGGTTCTTCGCGTCTCCCGGAACATACACAATCGCGTGGTCAAATCGATTCATGCCCGGCAGGTCAGGATTCACATCATTGCCCGGACCCGCTTCCAGCAGCGCCAGGTCCGCCGGAATCCCCGCCTCACGCAGCATAGCCACCAGAAAAGCAGCCTTATCCTTGCAGTCTCCGTAATGCCGCGCCAGCACTTCAGCCGGAGTTCGCGGCTGCAGCTTCGCCTTGCCAAACTCAATGCCTGTGTAGCGCACTTCCTTGTGCAGAATCGCCACCAGGACCGCGATCCGCGCATTGCGCCCCGCAGGTAGAGTCGCCGGAATCAGGCTCTTCACTTCATCCGGCAGAAGCTGCGGATCCGCAAGCCGTGCGTATGCTTCGGCCACCGCATGCCACGACTCCCCGGTTGAGAAATCGACCCACGGCGCCTTGATCTCCGGCGTCACCAGCGGAATATCCGACGGCACCACCGCCTTCAGGTTCGACACCGAAAATGTGATCGTGCGCACGCCATGCGCCACATCCGTCTTCACCTGGGCATCCGGCAGGTCGTGCACCCGGTACCGCAGCGGCGTCGCCGCCGGCGCCTCTACCACCAGCCGCGAAAACGTAATCGGCACATTCCGCTCAAAGTAGTTCCGGTAAACTCCGCCGCCAGAGAAGAATGGCTCCTCGTCCACCACTTCCGTGTCTTCTTCCACAATCGAGCCGACGCTCAGCGCCGGCAGCGGCGCGGTCAGAATGCGGTCGTCCGAGTATGTGCCCTCGGCAAGATCGGCGTTATTCGCCGCCGTATCCGTAATTGTTTTGGGATCGAGCTCCGTGACTGAGCCATTCGGCTGAATCACCCGCGCCCGTATCTCCGGTCGCTTCTGGTAAAAAGCCTCCCACTCTACCGCGACTGACGACCATGCATTCACGCCCGCCTGCGTATCGATCCGGTAAATGATGTGGTGCGTATGAACCACCCGTCCCTGCGCGTCGATCGTATAGTGCTCGTCCTCGAACAGAACCGTCGCGTCGCTCGCCGGATTCGCCTTCATCTTCGCAGCGGCAGCCAGAATCTGCGCCGGCGTCGCACTGAATGCCGGTCCCGTCAGCGTCCATTCCGCGTCTTGCGCATGCGTTACACCTGCAAAAGTAATCACACACAGGACAATGAGACCCCAGGGCAGCAGACGCAGCCAGCTTCTACGCATCCTTTTCCATCCTTCTAAGAAACAATTGCTAACTTGTGAGGCAAGATACCAAGGCGCGCAAAACAAAGCCAGTAAATTGCATTTACCGGCAGGTATCGCGGCATAAGCCAGGATTCTCCGGGGTCTTATGCGGAAGAAATGCCCTACACGCCCTTCTTCTGCGGCTCCCAGATGTACTTGTGAATCTGCAGGCTCAGCCGCGCCGGCAGCCCGTCTTCCAGCATCCACTCCACCAGCAGCCGCGGATCGAGCGCCGCATTGCGCGTGCTCCGTTCGAGCGACGGCATCTTGTGGAACGCCGGCGACAACAAAATCTGCCCCGCCTTTTCCTCCAGCCTGTGCTCCCGGATAAATGTCCGCGCGAATTCGTAATCGCCGCGGTTCTGTATCACGAACTTCACTTCGTCACGCCCCGTCAGCCATTTCAGATTCTCCATCCGGAATGAGCCGCCCTCGGCCGACGCCGGGCACTTCACGTCCACAATCTTATGCACCGCCGCCGGCACTTCGTCCAGCGGCCGTTCCCCGCTCGTCTCGATCATCACTTCGTAGCCCACATCCAGCAGCCGCTCCATCAGCGGAATCAGTTCCCGTGCCTGCAGCAGCGGCTCGCCACCCGTAAACTCCACCAGCCGCACCGGAGCCAGCTTCTCCATCTCGGCCACGATCTGCTCGTCCGTATACGGAATCCCGCCCTGGAACGTGTATTCCGAATCGCACCAGATGCAGCGCAAATTGCATCCGGCCAACCGCACAAAAATGCACGGCCGCCCCGCAAATGACGATTCCCCCTGCACCGACTTGTAAATCTCAATCAGGTGCAAGGCGCTTACTCGTAGTAGGTGGCCGTCGTGGTGTCGGTCTCGTAGATGGTGCAGTCTTTCACGTGGACGCGGTTGCCCGTCATCTCCGCAAGCTGCTTGTTCGTTTCGTCATAGAAATACCGGGCCAGGTTCTCCGCCGAGGGATTGATCTCGGTGAACGGCTCCAGGTCGTTCAGCATCTGGTGATCGATTCGGTCGATCACAGGCCGCATCACCTGCTTCAGATCCTTGAAGTCCAGCAGCAGCCCCGCCGCGTCCAGCCTCTCGCCGCGCAGCGTGATTCTCACCTTGTAATTGTGGCCGTGCGGATTCTCGCACTTGCCTTTGTAGTTGCGCAGATAGTGCCCGGAGGAAAACCCGCGCTCAACTGTGACCTCGTACATTCGTTTCCAGCTCGTTTCTTCGGGGAATTACCCTCCTTTCATTGTACTTCCCCATCGCCCACAGAAGCCGCACTACCCCTCCCGGACGGGCTCGCCCCACCTGCACGGCAAAAATCAGGTCTTACCTGTCGATTTTCATCGGCGCATATCCGCATTGCTGCGCCTTGTACATCGCGGCAAATGCCTCGGCAACGCTCAACAACGGCGTCGTCTTCATCTCCTTCACCGCGCCGCCCCCGGCAACCGCAAGTGAAAAGGCTGCCGCCGCTTCATTGTCCGGCAACTCGAAGATCGTCACCACGTCGTAATCCCCCAGGCAATACCACATCCCGTACATCGTTCCACCCAGGTTCTCAATCACCCGGCTGATATGTTGCGTACGGTCCTTCGGATCAGAAATCGCAGCCTTGATCATCTCCGGCGTGTAGGCAACTTGCAGCATATAACTCGCCATGGTCGCACCTCATTCTTGTGCGTATTTCACACCTCTCCCCGGACACCGCGAAAAGTATACTCCGCCGGTCGCAGTGCCGTTCAAAGCGCGGCTTCCTGCCATCCCCATTCCCCACAAGTAGAAAGCAGCGCCAGCCCGCGCCGCTCGATGGGCGCGCCAGCCGGCGTGCTATCCCCTCGCGCCTTGCGCGAAATCCTAGCTGGCCGGCGCTTCCTGGCCCTTCGACAGCGACCGCAGATAAATCACAAGGTTCCACACCGCGTTATCGTTCGCGCGTGCCTTGTCTTCCGGTGGCATTTGCGCGGCGCCCTTGCGGATGATCGTGAAAATCTGACCATCGCTCATCCCCTGCAGTGTGCTCGGATTGGAAAGGTCCTGCATGGTCAGCTTTTCGCTCACCGCAAGGCTGCCATTTCCCTTGCCCGTGTCACCATGGCACATCGCACAGTCCCAGCCATAACGCTCCTTGGCCATCTTCTGCGAAGCCTCGGTCGGCTTCACTGGATTCACAAGGCTCGCCCCATTATTCGCGGGAGCCGGCGCGGCCGGCGCCGGTGTCGTGGTCTGGCTCTGTGGCTTTGTCTGCGTCTGCGGCGTGGCATTGTTCTGCGTCTGCGGCACAGCAGCCGCGCCAATCAAAGGAAGCATGCATGCAACTGCCACCAGGAACAGCTTCATCTTGAAACCTCCCTACAGCGTGTTTCATAAACACCCGGCTGCCCAGGACTGGTTGCTTGGAACCCGCCATCCGGCCAGGATCCAAAGTTCAAGAGCCTGCGAAACCCTGTTTATGAATCACGCCTTAGTGATTGCACTCCTGACTTCTCTTCACGGCGGTGAGGCTCATCACACATAAGAGTCTCACCCGCCACTTTCCTTGCCCCAAACTACCCGCACCCCATGCTAAGCGTGCATCGGAAACGCCGGCGTGACCGCAGGCACATACGCGCAGAACGGATCGCTCGCCAGCGGATCCCCCGTGTACGCATACGCCCGCGCCCGCGAACCACCGCACAATCCCCGATACTCGCACTGCCCGCACTTGCCCCGGAAACGGTCCGGCGTATGCAGCGCCCGGAACACCGGAGCATTGCGGTACACATACGCGAGCCGGTTCTGCCGGATATTGCCCGCCGATAGCGGTAAAAACCCGGCGGGATAAATATCCCCCTGATTCGAGACAAATACAACCCCATGTCCATCGCGAATCCCAAATCCGCGGTACACCGGCGTCCGGTGAATCTCCGCCGCATGCATCCCCGCCGCCCTCATTTCGTCCAGCGCAATTCGCCGGTACGACGGCGCTTCCGTCGTCTTGATCGCGAAGGGAGACTTGAGCGACTGCTGATAGATCCACCGCATCAGATCCTCGCCGCGCTTCGGCGTCACCGGCAGAAGCGATTTGCCCCGTCCTACCGCGATCAGGAAAAACAGGCTCCAGCGCATCACCTGGTGCCGCTCCAGCAGATCATAAACCGCCGGCAGATCATCCGCCGTCTCTTCTGAAACCAGCGTGTTCACCTGCACCGGAAAACCCACCGTCGCCGCATGCCGCAACGCCGCTACAGTCGCGTCGAAGCAGCCCGGCACGCCGCGCACCGCATCGTGACGCGCGGCCGTCGAGCCGTCCAGGCTCAGGCCCAGCGCCTCGATGCCATGCTCCTTCAGCTCCGCCATCTTCCGCAGCGTCAGCTCCTGGCTCGCCGCCGGCGTAATCGACACCGAAATCCCAAGGCTCCGGCCGTAGTCGATAATGTCAAACAGATCCGCCCGCTTCAGCGGATCGCCGCCCGTCAGAATCAGGTGCGGCATCGGATCGCCGAATTCCGCAATCTGCCGCAGCAGGCCCAGGCTCTCCTCATGGTTCAATTCGCAGGGATGCGCCTGTGTCATCGCCTCGGCACGGCAATGGCGGCAGGCCAGCGGACACGCCTGCGTCATCTCCCAGTACACAATCATCGGATTGCGTGAGTAGTCATATTTGCCTGCGGCATGTGGATGGGCGTGAGTGGTTGGAGCTACGGCTGAAGTCATTTCCTTTCCTTCCTTTACGGCTGATCTGTCTCTAGGGCCTAGTGCGCCCCTGCCGCTACGGCACTTCCGGCGGCAGGTTGTCGGTACATCCCATGCTTCCCCGCAAGCTGCCGCACCACAGCCTGCGCGTTCTCAATGCAGTCCGGAATCCCCGCGCCATGAAACGCGGCCCCGGCAAGGTACAGGCCCCGATGCGCCGCTGCCAGCGACTCGATCTCCGCCACCCGCGCCCGGTGCCCCACCTCGTACTGCGGATTCCCTTTTTCCCAGCGATAAACGCGCGCCAGCACCGGCTCGGCCCCGATACCAGTCGCCGCGTCCACTTCCTCTCTCGCTAGAGCCACCATCGCTTCGTCAGGCCGCTCGGCAAATGCCTCGGCGCCCGCGCCACCCACAAAGACTCGCAGCAGCACATGCCCCGTCGGCGCACGCCCCTCAAATTTCGTCGAAGACCACGTACATGCGTTGATCCGCCGGTTCTCCGTCCGCGGCACCACAAAACCGAACCCGTTCAGCCCTTCTGCCCGCGGCAGATCCTGCTCCCGGAAGCCCAGCGACACCGTCGCCGTCGAAACATACCGGATCGCCCGCAACCGCTCGGCCAGCTCAGCATCGATGTATGCCACCAGCCCCGCGGTTACATGCGCCGGCGTGGCAAACACCACATCATCGGCATCGATCGACGTGCCGCTCTCCAGGATCACCTCATAGCGCCCCCGGTACGGCAGCACCGCCGCCACTCGCGCGCCCCGTAATATTGCCTCCGGCCCGATCGCCGTCGCCAGCGCCTCGGTCAACTGCAGCAAGCCGCCGCGCAGCGTCATGAACATCGAACGCTCGCCTTTCCCGCTGCGCCCGCGCTGCTTCATCCAGCCCCGCAGCACGCTCCCGTACTTTTTCTCCATCGCCGGCAGAAAAGGAAAGGTGCTTTCCAGGCTCAATCGCTCCGGATCGGCCGCATAAATTCCGCCCATCAGCGGCCCGGCCAGCTTGGTCAGCATTTCGTTTCCAAAACGCCGCCGCATGAAGCTGCCAACACTCTCGTCGCCGCTGGCCCGGCGCGCTGGGATCACCATCTCGGCCCCCATCCGCAGCTTCCCCGGCCACGATATCAGCTCCGACTTCAGCATCGGACCCACGCCCATCGGCAACGCATGCAACCGGCGTCCGCTCCACACAAACGTGGAATGCTTCCCGCTCCGCGCCGGCTGCAGTTGATCTCCCAGCCCCAGCGCCCGGCACAAATCCAGCGTCGCCGTCTTTCGCGCCAGAAACGAATCCGGCCCGCCCTCGACGATAAATCCGCCCTCGCGCGCCGTGGCAATCTTGCCACCCAGCCGCTGCGAACTTTCGATCAGCGTTACCTTCAGAGAACCGCGTGTCGCACGCTGCAGATAATATGCGGTGGCCAGCCCCGTGATGCCGCCGCCAATAATAACAATGTGTTTCATTTCCCCGTCAGCCTCCCGGCGCCGGTCGGGACCCGGCCTCTCGCCGGGCCCCGCTACAGGTGATCATTTACCGGCTGAGTTGCTGGCTCTACGCTAAGGCGGCAGGACCGATGAAGCCGTGACGGCGGTCACACCTCTGCAGCAAAAAATTAACCACCAGTGCACGATCCCCCGCACCGCCTACGGCAGCTTCGCCGCCTCCGCCAGGGGATTCCAGTCATCGCTGCCCCGCAGGAAATTCTGTGGCTCAAACGACTCCACCTCCGCCGCGTTCAGCTTCCGCTCCCACGCCGGCCGTCCCGCCGGATCCGCACCCGGCCCCGTCGACCCCGACTCGGCATAAAACGTCGTCCTGTAATTCTGCGAGCGCCCCCACTTCGAGAATCCCTGCGGCGAAATCCCCTTCGGCATATACGTATTCAGATAAATTACCCGCGAGTAATCCCGCCACGGACGCCCCAGCGCCACCGTCCGCCCGCTCGCCCATATCCTCGGCGCCAGCGTAATTCTGCTGTCGCGAATTACATATCCCGTCGTCGAATCCGCGCTCAACCGGCTCTGCGCTGTCAGATATCCCGGCCCCACCGCATGAATCACGCTGTGGTCAAACACCGCCGTCGCATTCCCGAAAACAAAATCCACCGCCCCGGAAATGTAATCGTCCACGTAATACTGCCGCCCGTAATTGGCAAACAGCGTGTCCTGGTAGCCCAGAAATCGGCAGTGCTTGAAGATCACACGGTCCGCCAGCACCGACACCGCCACCGCCTGCCCCACCGGCCCCGCCGAATTCTCAAACGTCACGTTGTCTGCTATGAATCCGTTCCCGGCAATCTCCGCCGTTTCGGTAAAAAACGTCCCGCCCGACTCCTTCGCATAGTGATTCGAAACAATCACCGTGTCCGCCGGCGACTTGCCCAGCCCCAGTAGCTCCACATTCGGACGGTTCTGCGCCACCCATATCCGCTCGTGGTACATCCCCGGCGTAATCCGGATGATCACCCGCCCGCCATCCGTCGGCTGCGGCGCGTGGTCCAGCGCATTCTGGATCGTCGGAAACACCAGCATCCCGTGGGATTTCTTCTGCCCCGGCTGATACATCGGCACACCCGGCTTCACCAGGACGGTCACATTGGCGGCATGAGCATGCGGTGCAAATCCTGAAAGAGCAGCGAAAATCAAAGCGGCAACAAGTGGTCTGACCATGCACAACAGCATACTTCAGCCGCGGCTCAACGCGCACTCGCGTCGCTGGAGCATTTCCACTATTGGTATAGACCGAAGAGAGAATCTCAACGCAGCTTTTCCGTTAAGAAAAGCTGCGCTTGGTTGATTTCAGAAAGTTCACAGGAATAGGGGAAATACTCTAAATCTGACCGCCCTACTCGCTCATCCCCCACAGATACGCCACCACCGTTTTCCCATTTGCCAGCTGCAGCTCATATGTCCGCTCAACCTCTCCCGGATTCGGCTGCTTGTCCTGCGCCACCCGTGCTGAATAATTGCCGGGCGCAATCAAAATCGGACGGGATCGATCAAATAATCCGTAGGGAAAAGATCGACCGGGAATCGGCGCCGCCAGCACATATTTCCGCCCCCCGATAGTGACCCCAAGCAAGTTCAACAACACCACCCCGTTGGAAGTCTTGCTGCAATAGCCTGGAGAAGCCTCTGTCTCCGACGAAACCACATGCACCGTCAGCGGAAACTGCGCCGCAGTCGACGTCGTCTGCCCCATCATCACCACGGGAAACAGCATCATCAGCACCACCCTAAGTCGCTTCATTCATGCCTCCCCAGTCTCGAATCCGGACCATCTCACAACCTCAGACGGACCCGCTCACCTCCGGGTTTCTATCTTCATGTTGATTTCAGGCAGCAAAAAGGCGCGCCATCACAGCGCGCCGTCGTATTTCTGTTCAATTTCAAATGATATGCGGGGTCGAAGCACGTAGCGGCGGCCAGATGCTTTTGACATGCACACAACTCTGCCCACTGCTGGTTGTCTTTTCTGCTGACTGGCTCTTTGCGCCGAAGGCGCGTTCGCCTGGACGGCCAGTCCTTATTGCGCTTCCTTCGCTCCCTGCGGCGCCAGCCACACCTGTTCCGGGGCCGTCACCTTCGCGCCCCGAGTGCTCACTTTCAGCTTCATCGTTGCCATGTAGGCCTTACCCCGCATCGGCACATGAAATTCCAGGTTGTACTGCTCGCCAAACCGCTGCTTCATCTCATTGAAGTACGGCGAAAACGACACCGGATTGCTGAACCCCTGCCAGTACGCCTCGCCCCCCGTCGCCTGGCTCACCATCAGCAACAGGCTCTGACCGGCAGTGGTCAGGTACATCGCCGGAGGCACGCCTGCGCTGTGCCAGTAGATCGAGTACACCACTAGCCCCGCCTTCACCGAATCCTGGATCGCCGCCTGCACATACGGATCTTCCGGGTCGAAACGCGGCTCGTAGTTATCCACCCCGTTCGTGATCATGATCACTTCGCGCCGCGCATTCATGTCGTGCGACGGCCAGTGCTTCGCCAGATCCGAAAGGCAGAAGTACGGGCTGGCGCTCCCGCCCGGCACGCTCGAGGGCAGATGCAGTCCGCGCAATGCCGCTTCCTTGTCCTTCGTCAACGGCCCCGCAAACACCGCCTGCCCGTTCTGCATGTACGCGATCCCCACTTCCACATCCGCCGGCAACGAGCGAACAAACTCCCGAATATCCTTCATCTGGGTTCCCAGCGTCCCCCACGCCGAGCTGTCAATCAGAATCACCACCTGCAGCTGATTCGTTGCCGGAGCCCAGTGGTCGATCATCGCCGGACGCCCGTCCACTCTCAGCTTCAAATCCTGCTGCGGAACCGTGATCGGGGCATTCTTGTCCTGCTTGTTGACCACCGTCACCACAGCCCGGCCCTGCCCTTGCGTTTGCGCCAGCGCAGGCAGACCCATCATCGCGGCCAGCGCCGCAACCATCGCTATCATCCACATTCCGTTGGTTCGCAGCTTCATCGTTTCCCCCTCGCGGCAGAGCGGCCACGCGGCCGGCGTCCGCACTCTACTCTTATTTGGATGTGCCCCGGGCCTGAAACTCTTCCTGCTCTATGGACTTCCCATCTAAAAGAAAAGACTCCGCCCCTCCTGAATAGTTGTGCGCCTTACCGGGTCTTCAACGGGGCGAAAGTGTATCCTGCCAAAGGAATGAAGCGAATTCTAACGGCAGCCGTCCTGATTCTCGTCACCCTCGCACTGGTCTTCTGTGGCCCATTCTGGCTTTTCACGCTCTTCTGCGCCATCGCCGCCGGCCTGGCCTTCTGGGAATATCTCGACATCGCCGACGCCATCGGCGCCCAGTCACCCCGAATCGTTTCTTTTGTTGCATTTGCGGCCATTTACATCTCTATCTGGAAGTATCCTGACTTCCTCACCGCCACCGTCGGCGCCATCGCGCTCGCCCTGCTCACCTACTGCACCTTTCATTCCCCCGTCGACCGCATCCTGCCGGACGCAGCCTCGGTCTACATCGGCATCATTTACGTCGGGCTCTCCTTTGCCACCCTCCCGTTGCTCTTTGAACAAAGCAACGGACCCTCCCTGCTCCTCTTCCTCTTCGTGGCCGTCTGGTCCGGCGACATCGCCGCCCTCTACATTGGTAAAGCCTTTGGAAAGCATAAGTTAGCCCCGCAGCTCAGCCCCGGAAAAACCTGGGAAGGCTCCCTCGCATCGCTCGTCGCCAGTGCCTTCCTTACGCTCTTTCTCCTGTGGGTTGCGTCTTTCCTTACCGCCCACTCGGTCGACAACCTCAGTTATCCCGGCTCCTGGTTCCGCTGGCTCGTCCTCGCCGTCATCGTCAATGCCGCCGGCCAGTTGGGTGACCTCGTCGAATCAGGCCTCAAGCGCGCCGCCGGCATCAAGGATTCCGGCAGCCTCCTGCCCGGACACGGCGGCGTCCTCGACCGCATTGACGCGCTCCTGCTGGCCGCCCCTGTCCTGTGGTACGCTCACCTTGCCCAGCAGTACTTTTAGTCCATACTGAATAGTTCATGCCTTTGAAGCACATTGCCATCCTCGGCTCGACCGGTTCCATCGGCCAGAGCACCCTCAGCATCGTCGAAAGCTTCCCCCAGCGTTTCGCCGTTGCCTCGCTCGCCGCTGGCCGCAACCTCGACCTCGCCTTCGAGCAGGCCCGCCGCTGGCGCCCTGCCGTCGTCTCCATGGCGACCGAAAAACTCGCCGCTGACCTCGCCGCCCGCCTCAAAGCCGCCGGCATCTCCGGCATCGAAGTCGTCCACGGCTCCGCCGGAACCGTCCGCGTGGCCACCCTCCCGCAGGTCGATTTCGTCGTCTCGGCCATCGTCGGCGTTGCCGGGCTCGAAGCCACCTACGCCGCCGTCCTCGCAGGAAAACCCGTCGGCCTCGCCAACAAGGAGGCCATGGTCGCCGCCGGCGAACTCCTCACCTCCGCCGCCCGTGCCAAAAACCTCCCGCTGCTCCCCATCGACTCCGAGCACAACGCCGTCCACCAGTGCATGCGCGCCGGCTCCCTCCCAGAAATCAAGCAGATCTGGCTCACCGCCTCCGGCGGCCCGTTCCGTACCCTCCCGCTCGCCGAATTCGAACACATCACCGTCGCCCAGGCCCTCAAGCACCCCACCTGGGTCATGGGACGCCGCATCACCATCGACTCGGCCACCATGCTCAACAAGGGCCTCGAAATCATCGAGGCCTGCCGCCTCTTTGACCTCCCGCCCTCGGCCGTCAAAGTCACCGTGCACCCCCAATCCACCGTGCACTCGCTGGTCGAATACATCGACGGCAGCCTCCTCGCGCAAATCTCTGTCACTGACATGCGCCTGCCCATCCTCTACGCCATGACCTGGCCCGAGCGCGTCGCCTCTGACCTCACCTTCGACATGGCCTCGCTCAGCCAGCTCACCTTCGAAACTCCTGATTTCGAGCGCTTTCCCTGCCTGCGCCTCGCCTACGAAGCCGCGGAAAAAGGCGGCGCGCACACCATCGCCCTCAATGCCGCCGACGAGATCGCCGTCGAGGCATTTCTCGCCGGACAGATACCTTTCCTGGGCATCCCGCGTACAATAGAGAGAGTGCTTGAGACGACGCCCGTCACCCACCCTGCCACCATCCAGGAGGTGCTCGCGCTCGACCGGCAGTCGCGTCAGACCGCCTCTGAGGTGCTCAGCCACTTTAGCCACGCATCAGCCGGCGCCAGTCGCCACTGATGCAGGGGCCGTAGAGGATGTGACAAGGAATTCGTCCCTGATCGAGCTATGCCTTTCTTTCTGACTGCCACTATTTCCATGATCATCGTGCTGGGCATCATGGTGCTCGTGCACGAGCTCGGACACTTCATCGCGGCCAAATTCTTCGGCGTCCGCGTCGAAGTCTTCTCCATCGGCTTCGGCACTCGCCTCTTTGGCTTCCGCCACGGCGACACCGACTACCGCGTCTGCCTTCTGCCCCTCGGCGGCTACGTAAAAATGGCGGGCGAACTCGGAGGAGACGGCACCGTCCCGCTCTCTGGAGCTTCCAGCAATCAGGAAAATGAAAATGACGGACCGCGCGTCCTCGATCCCGGCGACCTGAACGCCAAGCCCCGCTGGCAGCGCATGATCATCGGCTTTGCCGGACCCTTTGCCAACTTCCTGCTCGCCTTCGGCCTCATGACAGGCCTCTACATGATGCACAACGAGGTCCCCCGCTATCTCTCCGACCCCGCGGTCCTGGACTTCGTGCCCGCCAACTCCTTCGCCGCCAAAGCTGGCCTCCAGCCCGGTGACACGATCGTCCGCTTCGACAGCGCTCCCGAAAATCCCACGTGGGACGATGTCCGCATCCGCGCCGCGCTCGACGCCAACTCCACCGTCCCCGTCACCGTCGCCCGCACCGTCAACGGCCAGACCAGGGACATCCAGACCCAGCTCTTCATCAATGACCCCACCAAGGGCCAGAACTTCCAGCTCAGCAACTCGGGCATCATTCCCCGCATGCAGGCCGGTCCGCTCAAGGTCATGCAGATCGTCCCCGGCTTCCCTGCCGCTCAGGTCGGGCTCAAGCTCGGTGACGAAATCACCGCCATCAACGGCGTCTCCTTGCACTCCGTCCAGGCCGTTATCGCCTTCCTGCAGAGCAATGGCAAAAATCCCGTCACGCTCAGCATTCTGCGCGATGGCAAACCCATGCAGCTCACCATGACCCCCAAGTGGGGTGACGATGGTTCCGGTGTGATGGGCTACCGCCTCGGCTTCGGCACCGCGCCGCCGCCCTACACCGTCCAGCAGATGCCCTTCCTCGCCGCCGCCCACAAGTCTGCCGTGACCAACATGCATTACTCCGGCTACATCCTCGACGTGCTCCAT